>CACYDA010000305.1 GCA_902773095.1 uncultured Lachnospiraceae bacterium
CTGTTTTCATAGTAGCGTTCTGTATGGGACTATGACGATTGTTGTAATACTGAACAGTATTCATTTTTTCTCTTCACCATATTTAATGATCTATAACACTTTAAACAAAGTTAACCCGAACTTGGAGGCAGCAGGATCAACACTTGGTATAGGAAGAATCCGTATCATACTTAATGTAATTATTCCCAAGGTTAAAGGAACCATTGTGGAGATGTTCAGTTACTTCTTCGTAAACAGTATGATTACTATCTCGGCAGTTTCTTTCTTGGCTCCACCCTCTCCCAAACCATTAGCTCTTCTCATCAATCAGTTTGAGGCACAAAGGCAGATGGAAAGCGCTGCATTTGTATCGCTGATGATTTTCTTAACGAACGTTATTGTGAGAATATCATTAAGAGTTATTAGATCTCTATTGACTGGCCCAAAAGGAAGTTCTGCTGTGATATGATGGCAACGCGATTAGGATAATAGAAAAAAGTTCTCATTGTAGTGTTCTGACCTCCATTATTCGGACATAATAATGGAGGTTTTATAATGTCAAGAATCACAGACAAAGAACGGATAAAAACCCTGGAGAAATGGAGTGGAAGAAGCGCAAATACAGTTTCTACAAAGGAACAGTGGGTAAGATCGCAGATAACCTGATAAATTAGGACTTTACCGCAGAGAAAACTAACGAGAAATGGTTTACTAACGTGACTGAGTTCCATCTGAGGGATGAGAAATGCTATATATCTCCGATTTTGGATGACTTTCGGAAAGGGCAACAGCCTTATGGATAACTTCTTTGGTATTTTGAAATGCGAATGCTCTACTGTCAGGAATCCAAATACAAGGACATCCGGGAGCTAATGCAAGCTATCGAGATAATGATTCACTACTACAACGATCAGTGAATCAAGGTGAGAGTGAAAGGACGAACTCCTTCTCGGTTCAAGAGTTCGTCCTTCTAAAAACTATTTAGTTACATGTTCAACTTTTGGGATGCGCTTTATAGCGGATGAGAGCTTTTTCTATACTATTCTTTGATTTGTATTATTTCGTGTTGATGACCGACCCTGTCTCTCGGATCCGGGAGTTTCATATAATCGCCATAGAAAGTCCTAAGGTATCTGTCATAAGCAGTGGGAGCTGGGTACATACCATCTTCAAAAGGCACCATAACAGTGTCAGTGTACATAGATCTTTCGAACTTTTCATTAGCCCATCCAGTTCCTTCTGATATGCAGCCGACATAATTACTTGGTTTGTTGTTAGAAGCAATGTTATCCATTATGACACAGATTTTCTCTGAGGTGATTCCCAGACACTTGAACAACAGATCCACAGGTTTGAGCAGTATATCAAGAATTCTATATCTATTATCTTCGATATTGCCTCTGAGGCAGATTTCATTGATTCTTCTTAAGAATTTGCCTTTTTGAAGCTGATAGAACTCATTGATTTTATTATTGGGCCAATTATCAGCTTTGAATACATCTATGAAAAGACCGATATTGTATTTATCGGCTACGTTTCTTACATGAACAACATATTTTGTGTCGATTACTTTAACATAAGGGAAGCAATAGTCGTCATCTCCTGGAAAGCAGATTTTGTATCTGTTCTTATCGTCCAGAAAAGGATTTGAAGCGGTCAGCTTTCTAAGTTTATTGTAATCATCAGCCAGCAATACGACATCAATATCATCATCCCAAGGTATAAAGCCTTTATGCCTTATTGCTCCGATTAGAGTCCCATATGCAAGAACGTATTTTATATCGTTGTTCCGACAGAACGAATCAAAATTTTTTAAAATATTGAGAACTTCATTTTTTATCAGTTCGGACTCCATATATATCCTCTTTATCAGTTATTTGTTCCATAGCAGAAAATAGAGTTTAACTAAAACAAACCTATCTCGCTATATAAAACTCCATAGGGTTTATTCTAGGTTAATCACCTAATCACACACTAAATATACTAATACGCAGTTGTACCTCTTTCAACAGCATTGGTTTATGAAAAAAACAGATGTTAATAAATGTAATCAATGAAAGAAA
>CACYDA010000306.1 GCA_902773095.1 uncultured Lachnospiraceae bacterium
AATATATATGGGTATATAGTTGTTCTCTCTCAAACGAGGGAAAAGACCTGCTTGAAGAAGAGAAGACTTTCCTGTTCCACTCTTGCCATAGAGAGTAACAAATACATGATTATCAATTAAATTGAACAAATCATAAACCTCATAATCACGACCATACAACTTGTCGTTTTCTGTATATTGGGAGGCTCCTTTCCAGGGATTAGCCTTTGCTTTTCCATTAATCATCATCTTCATTCTTCAATAGTTTCTTTTTTCAATTGCTCGACTAATTTTTCGAATTCCCCTAATTTCATGAGATCATATGCAGTACATGGCTTCCCTATAAATGCTGCTTGGAACTTATCTTCATGAATTTTTGTATCCCTTATAGAATATCCATCCACAGCTATCGGGATAAACTTAAGTTTATTCTGACTTGCAATTTCCCACTCACGATTATAATAATTGTCTGTTGATCCATTCTTTAGATCCTCAGCTATTTGAGGTGTTAAAAGAGGCATAAAAATCTTACAGTCTGGATGAGATAAGGCATCGGAGATCCTTTTTTCATAATTATCACCTCCAAACAATTCTTTATTATCAAACCATACTTCACAGCCAGCGTTAAATAAGTTTGAAACCTGTCGGCAAGCAACCTGAAAGTCCTTATTGCAATATGAGAAAAAAATCCGATGATTCTCCCCCCGATATCTGGCGAGGGCTTTTTTCATGGGTTCATTATTTGATTGAGGTTCCATCAGTTTTAGGATTTCATTAATGAATTCTCGGGTATCAGACTTGTAATGAATCTCATTCTGTTCCAAATAACTAACAAAATTCGAGAACTCCTTCGTCCTTTCGGAGACAACAAGTCCTTGAGATAGCCGTGAGATATCGCGTTTTAATATATACCAGAAGAATCTCATATGCCAGTCGTCGAACTGACATCCTAAAGATAATATTTTCTTGTTTTTTATAAAGTTTATAAGGTTATCACTTAAATTTGGGCTTCTCATCCATTCTGTTATTATTTCTATTGCATTGTTATCTGTTAGGGTAAATTTCCAATCATTTCTCCCTTCAACTGCTTTTCCAAAAATATAGAAAAGAGTTGGTTGGTCATATTTGTATTTACCATCTTTCTCACGACACTTTGCCAAGGCAGATTGATAGTCACGTATGCTATCATTATCATAAATGTTTACCACCCGCAGGTGGGCTCCCCATGTTTTTGACATGACTTCTTCTATCAGATTATCATAGGTGGTAGTAAAAACAAAACGAAAATAACCGGTTTCTAGAAGCTTATAAAGTTCTGGAGACATATCGTCTAATCCTAAATTAATAGGTTCCTTTGGTTTTGCGTTTAGTTTCTTTGGCTTTCCAAATAGTAGTTCTCGAACTCGTGTTTGGGGGTCTATTTTCTCTGCCTCCATTGATGAAAAGTCTTCAAAATAGTCGTCATCATCTCTGGTTCGATGTAATAGGGAGGTGTTTACTTTATCAACTAAGAACTTGTCAATATCCCCACCAAAGGTAGCATATTTCTCCTTGTTAAGAATCGCCTCACTGCCAACAACTAATATATAATCATTGTTAAGGACGTCCTTAACGAATTCCTCCCGATTAAAATCTAAAGTATCCTGTATCATTTTTGTTATGTTAGAGTCTTTTTGCGCTACAAAGATAATAACTGATTGTGAAATCTCCAAAAAATAGGAATAAATAATGCTTAAGAAAAAGTAAAAATACACTAGTTTGTCTTAATAGGCTTGGCGGGGTTGCCGATCACTGTCACACCATCTGGCACATCTTCAAGGACAACGGCTCCACAGCCTACAGTAGCCCATTCTCCGATGGTTACTCCGCAACGGATAACAGCTCCAGCGCCTATAGAGGCCCCATGACAAACTTTTGTGTGTACTAATTCCCAGTCGTTTCTGGTAACGGGGAGATCGTCCTCTTTTCGTATGGCTCTGGGATACCGGTCGTTGGTAAAGGATACGTTTGTCCCAACGAAGACCCCGTCATCTAGTTCTACACCATAGTAGATGCTGTTGTTGTTCTGGATTTTTACGCGATTGCCTATCACAACACCATCGTCAATAAATACATTCCTGTGAATTCTGCATTGGTCTCCGATAACACAGTCGTTGCCAATTTCGCAATAGTCTTCAATTAAGCAGGACTTGCCGATTTTTACATTTGAGCCAATTTTGACAGTTTGGCTGATACCATTCTCGGTCATTCTTCTTTCATCTGTATAATCATTAAACAGAGAGTTTAACCGTCTGGAGAGATAATCTGCTTCTGGGGTGAGTAAGCGGCCTGTATAATTGTTCAGGCTTTTTATTAATGGAATGAATTCAATTTCTGAAATTTCCAGTTTCCCATCGGTCGTTTTCATCCTATAATCTGCCATTTGCTGGGGTAATGACGGTACCAATGGTCTCTTTAAAACTGCATAAGATATTAATTCCACTTCGAATCTCTCGCTCTTTATAATTCCAAGTTCCATGATTCCTTGTTGAACATCCAAATCGGTGTGCTGGATTCCATCCTCTTCCCAGATACCTCTATGCAAATACTTTTTTACATCAATTTTGATAGTATTGTCATCAAACAGTTTCAATTTCCCGTTCTCTCTGATCCCATCCTTACATATATTGGATGTTTCATCAAATGAGAAATGCCACATGTTGCCAGAAGAGATGGTGTTAGAGCGGCGTGCCCACATCAAGCTCATTGCTTCTCCTTGATCAATAACCACATAACCACCAATGCCAAGAGAACTAAGGAATGCTGCGTATTCCGTAATATTTGCTTTGCTGACATCTCCAAAGCAATCTCTTATCGACCTAAGTATGTGATAAATCTCAACCATGCACTTGAAGGTGAAATAGTCAGTGTGATACATCCGCATCTTCAATAAGTGCTGTTCATCATCTTCTGTTCTGTCATCATGTATCTCGTACAGACCTGTCATTGCACCGTTAAA
>CACYDA010000307.1 GCA_902773095.1 uncultured Lachnospiraceae bacterium
ATGTATTTTTGTAATGCAGGAAAAGACAGAACGGGTGTAGTAACAGCAATTATTCTCAGCAGACTTGGATATGAAAAACAGTATATTATTAATGATTACTTATTATCTGCTGCAAACCTTGAATCAGAGCTTCAATTATTTGCTGAAAACAATCCTGACATAGATATTAATGTCATAACACCTAAGGTTGAATATATAGAAAAGTTTTTGGAATGGTATCAAAATATCTGATTTACCATAAACTCCCAAAAGCCTTAGTAGTAACCACCCCTCATTTTACTACTATTCTACTACTAACGACTTCCTTAATTTGCCCCAATTTGCAAAGAATTGTAATTTTCGCCCCACTCTGTCAAAGTAGCTATAAACCTCGGACACCCTCGCAGTATGCGGCATTTTATGCCTTATTACAGCAATCTGAGAAAGGAAAATTATATGATTAGAGTAATGTTCATCTGCCACGGCAACATCTGCTTTACAGCCTGAAAACCTTGTAAAATAAGGGATTGTGAGATTTAAAAGAGAAATTTACCCTTGATTTACCCTTTTTGCAGCAGATGGTGATTGAGTGAAGAGTTCAGCACATAATGAAGAGTAAGATTTAAGAATTTAGTCAGCGTGAATACCACAGAAAATGTTAGTGATAAATAAAGTGGCAAATAAAATAGCAAATAAAGTAGCAAATAAAATAGCAAATAAAGTGGCAAATAAAGTAGCGCAAAGAGAATAAATGTTGTATAATATGAGCATAATAATTAAGGAGGCTTGAATGATGAATATTGGTTTGGAAACTGAAAAAATAGAATTTAAGAAAACAACAGGTGAACTACGTGAAGGAATAACATCATTAGCCTCTATGCTCAATAAGAATGGTTATGGAATCCTTTATTTTGGAGTTAAAGATAATGGTGATGTGGTAGGACAACAAATAGGAGATAGAACCCTTAGAGAAATATCTCAGGCAATCGCTAATTATATTAAACCACAGATTATACCGACTATAGAACATGAGCTGATCGATGACAAAAACATAATAAAAATTGAAGTTCATGGATCTGAAAAACCTTACTCTGCGTTTGGACGTTATTATATGAGGTCAGCAGATGAAGACAGAGAATTAAGCCCGACCGCTTTGAGAGAGTTAATGGACAGACAAGCGTTATCAGACATATTGACTCTGGTTTCTGCACCTCTTCAGAATCTCACTTTTAATAAACTTAAAATTGCGTATGTGACAGCGGGACTGACGGTTGATCAGACAACTTTTGAGGAAAATGCGGGACTGAAAAATAGTGATGGAAAATATAACTTAATGGCTTATTTACTTGCTGACGAAAATGATATTTCAATAAAGGTGGTTACATTTGCGGGAAAAGATAAGACGAATCTTATTAAGAGAAATGAGTATGGTGGAACGTGTTTGGTGACTGCTATTGATAAAGTAATAGACTATATGGAATCAATTAATGATACAATGGTTACAATGGGAAATCATAGACGGACAGAGGAAAAACTGTTCGATATGGCAAGTTTTAAAGAAGCTTGGCAAAACGCTTGTATTCATACAAAATGGGATAAAGGAAATCCTCCGGCAGTTTATATTTTCTCTGACAGAATAGAAATTATTTCTACAGGAGGATTGCCTGTAGATTTAAATAAAGAAGAATTTTATAAAGGAATAAGTAAACCTGTGAATTCTAAGCTTCAAAAGATATTTGGTCAACTGGGCTATGTGGAGCAGACGGGACATGGTATTCCTCTTATTATCAGCAATTACGGCAAACAGGCTTTTGACATTATGGATAATTTTATTAATGTTACTATCCCGTTTCATCATGAGAAAAAGAATATTGTTGGGGAAAATACTGAAAATGAAGTGAATATTAATGAAGCGGAGCAGCGTGTGATTGAATATTTAAGTCAAAATTCAAATATAACGATAAAGGAATTAGTTGAAATCAGTGGATACTCTGATGGATATATAAGAAAAATACTTACTTCCTTAAAGGCAAAGAAGATAATTGAGCGTCAAGGAGGAAACAAAACTGGAAAATGGATTGTGGTTAACAGGGCATTTTTGAGTAAAATGGAGTAAAACAAAACAATGATAAAAGTACTATTCATCTGCCACGGCAGGAGGTGGAACACATGTTCTTGTTTCGGCTTGTTGGGCAAAATGCGGCAAATCGCGGCAATAGGAATTATTTCTACTACGGTTTTACTACGTCTCACGAGAGTAACCACAATATATTGTATGAAACTGAATGACGTTATGCAAGATGTAGTATTAACGGTAATGCGATGATAAAATAATAGTTTTTTGAAAACGGCAAAATGAAGAAGTAGGAGGACAAGAGAATGAGAATCGAACATATTGCGTTGTATGTAAATGACCTTCAGGCGGCAAGAGACTTTTTTGTCACCTATCTTGGCGGCAGTTCCAATGATGGGTATCATAACAAAAATACGGATTTTCGATCCTATTTCATCAGCTTTGACGACGGAGCCAGACTGGAACTGATGACCAAGCCGGGAATGACTGATCAGGAAAAACCTCTGAACCGTACCGGCTATGCTCACATTGCGTTCAGCGTTGGCAGCAAGGAAAGAGTTGATTCCCTGACGGCGGAATTAAAAAGCGAAGGATTCGAGGTCGTCAGCGGTCCGAGAACCACCGGCGATGGATATTACGAAAGCTGCATAGTTGTTATCGAAGGGAATCAGATCGAGATTACGGAGTGAGGGCATTAAGGAGTATATATGATTTTTGATGATTTAAAATGGACGAGAGTATAAATGTCAATATTAAAATGTACAAAAGTTCCAAAATAATAATGTACATTTTTCCTGATTTTCAGTTTTTATATGATTCTTCAATCTATAAGATCTTCTGGATATCGTGATCACATGTGCGTGATGCAGAACTCTGTCTAAAATAGCATTTGCTGCCACTGCATCATAAAATACAGAGTCCCAATCACTAAAGTTTATATTTGTTGTCAAAATGGTACTTTTCTTTTCGTATCTCAGATCGATCAGCTGGAAAAACAAATTGGAATCTTCTTTGTTGATGGGAAGATAACCCAGTTCATCAATGATCAGAAGTCGATATTTGCAAAAATGTTTTAAGCGGTTATTCAGACGGTTTTCTGATTTTGCCTTTTTTAGTTGTTGCAGCAAATCATTACATTTTATAAAATAAGTGCTGATACGTTTTTTTGCCGCTGTAATTCCTATAGACGTGGCTAAATGCGTTTTCCCAACCCCGCTTGGGCCAAGGAATACAAGATTTTCATTTTCTTCCAGGAAGCGCAAAGTGTTATATTCAGATATTTCCTGCTGATTTATCCCGGGTTGGAAAGAAAAATCAAAATCTTTTAGTTCCTTATGGTGCGGAAAAGCACCGGCCTTTATCATGGAACGTGCTGCATTTTCTGCTTTATAATCCGCCTCATAGTTTGTCAGTTTTAATAATCCCTCTGAAAAAGAAAGATTGTTCGTGGCTACAAAATCTGCAACTTCGTAACCATCCAGAACTAAGGAGGCGGGTAAAATAGCAAAGGCAGGAAGAGGACAGACAAGGCGGGACTCCAAGCGTAGAGTATTAAGACCGGGAGAGAGTGTAAGAGCAGATGGAAAATATCAATATAAATATCATATTGATGGAAAACCACACTTTGTATATAGTTGGAAACTGGAGCCTACGGACAAACTTCCAAAGGGCAAAAAGCCATGTCTGTCGCTTAGGGAACTGGAAAACCAGGTAAACACAGATTTGGATTTGCTTGTAAATATCGTAGACGGACAGATGACAATATGTGAACTGGTAGAACGATATTTGAAAACAAAGACAGGAGTAAGGCAGAGCACCAAGCAGGGATATGTTACAGTGCAGAGATTACTTGCAAAGGAATCTTTCGGGAAAAAGACAATCCGAAGTGTGAAAACATTGGATGCCAAGTTATTTCTCAACAAGCTGCAACAGGAAGATGGAAAAAGTTACAGTTCCATTCATACCATCCGTGGAGTGCTGCGACCAGCCTTTCAGATGGCAGTGGATGATGACATTCTGGTAAAGAATCCATTCGGATTTCAGCTTGCCGGAGTGTTGGTAAATGATGCAGTTACAAGAGAGACAATTTCCAAAGACCAGATGAGAAAGTTCTTAAAGTTTGTGCATGACGATGTGGTGTATTGCAAATATTATGAGGTGGTGTACATACTCTTTCATACGGGAATGCGAATATCGGAATTTTGTGGCTTGACGATGAAGGACATTGATCTTGAGAACAGAACTGTAAATATCGACCACCAGTTGCAGAGAACATCGGATATGCGATACATCATAGAAACCACAAAGACGGATGCAGGAACAAGAGTATTGCCGATTACAGAGGATGTGGCACAGATGTTTCAGGCAATCATCGAGGACAGAAATGTACCAAAAGTGGAGAAATCCATAGACGGATATAGCGGA
>CACYDA010000308.1 GCA_902773095.1 uncultured Lachnospiraceae bacterium
CTAAAAAATTTCGCCATCATATTCAAAACTTTCTGGGTCTGTAGGCTTTATTTCAGTTTCAGCTACTATTTCTTCTCTGGTTCCACCAGTCACCACCAGAGCCTCTTCTTTACGAATACCCGAAATTCTAGGAGCAAAAAGGAATCCTCTTGGAAATTGGTAATGAATACCTTTGTCATCTGTAACAACAGATCGCAAAGATTGGTCAAGAATTATCCACCCATAATGAGAGCCTCTGATGTCTACCAATATTTTTAATAAATCCAAATCTTCAATAATTTCGTATCTTTCAAAGTTACCGATAATCAATTCACCATTTATATCATATAAATCATATACATTGTCCCGATAAGATGGAAGACTATCATATACATATATATCATCACTATCATTTTCATATATATCTTCTTCATATATATCCTCACCATCTCTTGCGGCAAACATCCATCCTTTATTATTACGATGAGGCGTTTTGTGTTCATCGTATCTTTCTGACAAAAAAACACTTACATTGTCAATGTTGTTAAAATCGAAAAACTCATATCTGGTTGGAATGAGCATTTTACCATTTTTGCTCCAACATCCCCACAGCCACCCATCTTTGCAGTCAAATGGAGTTGAAGGACACTCGTTATCAGAACATTCACTTAAACCCACGAAAATAAACTGTTCAGTAATGTGTATGCAGTTGAAAATGCTTGGAACTTTTTCTCGTCCATCAGCCCCCAGAACCCCCATTCTCCCCGTTTCAGCATTTGTTACAATTGAATTATCAATTTCATTTGGGATGGTCTGTAAATATTTTACTGTAACCATCTCTTTTCCTTCAGGTGTTAATACTCCCCATTTATGCCCAATACGAACATTAAAATTAGAATCAACCCGTTTTAAAATCTCATCAAATATGAACGGCACTTTAATTACACCTTGACCACGATATAAACTGATAATGCCTAACTTATTTTTAATTGAAGCAATGATAAAATCATGAGAAAAATATTCAAAATGAGAATCAAAGCAAAGTTCTTCACCATCATAGTCATAATCTGTTGAGAAGAAAGCCCCTTTAATGCTATGAGGATAAAATTCTTCCGTTCCAATTTGATTAACAATGGTGTATGTGCTATTTGAAGTATCTTCATCTGGTTCATTTTGAATTTGCACACTAAACAATGAATGTTCCTTATCTAATGGTTTAATTTCTTTATATTCAAATGGTATATCTACACCTATGTAGTCATTATCCAATGGAATCAGGTCTTTTGCTCCCCACAAGCCTTCTTTGCATAACATTATCGTATTGCCTCCCTCATACCTGATGTCATTGTATTCAGATTCAAAATCCATCGTTTTGGAATCTGCATTATAAATTCCCCAGCAGGTGTCTTGCTTAACAGCAAAGCGGTTGTTGGCAATCGGACAGACATCATCATACTGCGCAGGAACAACTATTTCGCCATTGCAAGTTCTCATACCGAACTTCCCATTTGATTCAAATTTCACCAATTCACATTCTTCCATAGTATGGCTGATTTTTTTTGTTTTTATCGATGCAAAAAATAGTACTTTAAAATAAATTGTCAGATGTTAATTCCCATACTCTCATAACTGTAGAAACGTAATTAACGAACAGTTTTTTCCTAACAGATAAGAATTTATCAATAATACCCTCTCTGGTAAAGACCTGTTCATTAATACAGATCAAAAAATCAAGTACTGATTGTTTTCTTTCATGATTTTCAAGAGGCAATTGCATTCTCTCCAAGCATATATCTTGTCCACATAAATAAATAGCATAGATAAGAAGAAGGCTCTCATCACTTTGACTATCAATATAATTGCAAAATTGTTTTTCCTCATCAGAGAACACCCTATTTCTGGCAATCTTTGTAATAATATCATCAAAATCATTAACTTTGTTGTCCTCAACCCTCCTTGCAAGATTAATAGCTGTTTTAATGATTTCTGCATTTTGAAGGATTTTTGCCTCCATCTGCTTGTTCTTATCTTGATAAATATCTACTTTC
>CACYDA010000309.1 GCA_902773095.1 uncultured Lachnospiraceae bacterium
CAGATAAGACAGGCGTTGGTCTGAGAACCATTTCACGCTTTGAAAAAGGTGAAGAAATAGGTATGCTTACTCTTATTAAGTTACTTCGAGGGGTAGGACTTGAACATAACCTTGAAAATGTTATACCGGATTATACGAAAAGACCTTCTTATTTTGCTAATGGCGGTAAGTTGCCTAAAAGAGCAATAAAGAAATAACTAATAATGAATGGAAATGGGGTGATGAACAGTGAGCAAGCCGATTACAACAGCAGAGGTTTGGCTTTGGGGGTCAAAGATTGGATATTTATATCAGCCGGAAGGCTCGAATTTAGTTCAATTTGAATATGACAAAGATTTCTTGAAAAGTGGTATAGAGATTTCTCCGATCATGATGCCGCTGTCAGAAAAAATATATTCGTTTAATGATTTAACAGATATTCCTGCTTTTAAAGGAACAGCAGGCGTGTTTGCTGACTCTTTACCTGATAAATTCGGTAATCAGATTATAGACACATGGCTTGCAACATAAGGAAGAACAAAAGATTCGTTTACAGTTGGTATTTGTCGGTATTCCGTAGTGAATATTTCAAAGCTTAAGGTACACAAAGAAACACAAGATATAATATTAGAGGTCAGTATGTACCGACCTCTTTTGATTCTTGAAAAACTTTACACATTACCTTTTAGAAATGGTATAATTGAGATATAAATCTAGGCAAGGGACAAGTCACTTGACCCTATATCGGGCTTTGCCTGAACCCACTCTCGCAGCCGGTTAAGCTGGCGGCTCTGGTCTTCCACGGTTCTATTGACAAGAGGAATGTATCTACAGATGAAATTTTATAATTGACCAATCATTTTATTTTGGTATTTGATGTAATCGAATAAATATAGTATATTGTTCATGAGCATTGGCTACTTTCCGGGTGTCTTCTTGGTCGTTGACATTATACAACAAAAGGGAGGTCAATGCTCATTTTATTTGAAATTCCCGAAAAATAAAGGTTTATTAAGAAAAAAATAGGGTAGTTCTTGACACTACCAAATAAAGAAAGGAATGATGAAAAATGAGAGACTTCATTGACACAACAATCAAAAATACCCTGCTAAGGCTGGTAAGAAGATGGGGAGATGTTCTTGAACAAACAGATACTTAAATAATTGATAATAATAAAATAAATATAAAATAATTAAAAATACTTGAAAAATAATCATATAAAATATATAATATAACAACAGACAAATGATACTATATGGAGGGTGGCAGTATAACGATATCATTTTGAATTCATAAACATGCAAATAGTAGCTCTTATGTTTTTTTTTGCATGTTCTGATAAGTAAAAATATGATTTGTAAAACCACATTCAAAAATTAGTAATCATTTGTTGTGTAATATATAAAACCGCATTGTCAGTCGCCCTCACAAGATCAATCGGTTTTATAAAATGATTTAACTCAGTTGTGGGATATTGCCCTTACAGCCAGTGGCTCATACAGAGCATGACTGGGTAGAGGTATTATCCCCAAAAGAGTTATGCCGACAGAGAATGCCATGGCTGAAAGAGTGTCGACATTGTTCAGGTATATGCAAAGTGGAGAAAATAATATAGCGAGGAGAGATAAGATGAGAAAAATACTAAAAAATACAATTGTTTTTTGCTTAATCATCAGTCTTTTTATACAATCATCAGATTTTTCATTTGTAATGTATGCCAATACAGAGAAGAATACGATTGTATGGACAGATGAAACTACAGATGAAATACTCGAAATGTTGGATCGAGGTCTTGAATTATCATCTTTTTTGGAAGGAGATTTAGTAAAAGACATCAGTAAGCAGGACCTATTAAGGTGGAAAGAAGAAGGAAAGGATATTAATGATATTGTCCTTGAGAGGGCCAGGAAGAGAAGCAATTTAGTCATTTATGATGAAATGGAACCATATGTTTGGGGCGATATTGAAAATGATAAAAATGGAAATACTCCTATTTATTCTCAGACAAAAAAATATCTTGCCAGTCCTGATTCAGATGGAAAATATTATTTGACAGACTGTTTTTTGCCGGATGACAAAGGTAATGTAAATTTATCTGGCACTACGTATGCTGATGCATTATTCAATCCCAAAACGGGAGGTACAGGAACGAGCACGCCTTGGTATATTACATTAGGTGGAGATGAGGCTATGTGTGTATCGTATGAAGGTTCGGCAACATCGATAGGCAAGTCTCATCACTATATGCAGGCAGATATTAATCATTTAAAAAATAATGCCTATTTTAAAGGTGGAAGCAACTATCCTGTTGAGGATTATCTGAAAGGCGCATGTTATGCCTATGAAAGATTATTAGGGGCGCAAAAACAAGGCAGCTACTCATTTTACATGAAAGAAGGAACATTAGATGCAAATTATAAGGAATTGGAAAGAAAAATAGGTCCCTCATTATTAATGTATACAGGGAGAGATATCAATCAGGCAGTTCTCCAGATTATTACATGGAGAATAGCACAAGGTTCTTTTGACCCTGATGATCTGACATATGAACACGATCTTGCAACGACAGTTTTCGGACAGATGTATGATCAGGATTCAGGGTATGGAGCTTCGTATGCTGATAAGATTACGGCATTTTATGACTTTTATGCGCTTTGTGCAAAGGAAGCAGCCAGCGGAAATTATCAGCAGAAATATAGCACAGTTCAGATAAAATACTGGGAGGTCCAGGGATCTGACTCGGATAACTGGCAGGATTTTATTACATGGGATGCTGGCAAAAAAGTGCCTGTAAAAGAATCGTTTGAAATAACGAAATATGGAAAAATTATTTCAGACAAATATACCTATCCGAATGCAGAATTTGCAATTTATTCAGACAATAACTGTACCAATAAAATAGGTGAGTTTACCACTGACAGTAATGGAAGTGCCAGCATTGATATCATTGAAGGTATCTATTACCTGAAAGAAACCAAGGAGCCGACAGGAACAGTTAAGAGTGATAAAACGATTACATTAACGGTTGTGGATTCAACGTTTTCATCATCTGTAACCAATGAGGAAATCTACAACAGTGTTGTATTTCAAAAGACAAGCAGTTTGACGAATGATGTAGTACCGGTAGGAGGTCAATATGCATTATATGAATATATAGCAGGGAAAGATACATATATGAAATTATGTGATTTTTCATATGTTGAAAATGGATTCACCAATGAAAAGGGGATAAAGATTTCAGATCATTCCTATATACTGACAGATACTACCGGTAGCGGGTATCATAACAGTGATGGTTCTATCGCTAAGATTATGACGGGTTCATGGTTTTACTATACGCCAGTCAATGAAGGAAAATTCAAGATCGTTGAAGAGGAGGCTCCGGCTGGGTATAAGAAAAATACAGAGGATTATGAGTTTACTATGGATTTATCCGTACAGGGGAAAATGATTATTATTCCAAAGAACAGAATCAAGGATGACAGCTATAGGGCAGGTGTAAAAATTGCAAAATATGATGCACTTTCTGCACAGAAACTAGACGGGGTATCATTTGGTATTCAGGAACAGATTGACGGAATATGGTATGATGTAGGAAAACTTGTGTATGATGAGACGGAAGAGGTATATAAGACATCTTCTACCGAAAAGTATTTTATTCATGACAGTAATGGTTCCATTAGTCAACAGGTGACATCCACATCCTTCCCGCTTTATAATTCCACAGCGAATGAAGGAAAATACAGGATCGTGGAGACAGAAAAGCAAAATGAAAATTATGTAAATACATACACAAAGGAGTTCAGAGTGCGCCCCACAAAGGATCATCATAGCTATGAATTTATTGTTTATGACAACGGATTGGGTGTATCATCTGCTTCTAATATTGGAAAATCAATTTCCGTAAAAATAGCAAAGTATGATTCGATTACAAGTGAAGAACTTACGAATGCAGATTTATGTACACTTTCTGTATATGAATACAATCATGTAATGGGTGAGTGGCAGAAAGTAGGAAGCATGGAATATAATGATGAAACAGGATTATATGAGACATCTTCAAGGGTCATGTATCTGCCGCATAAAGAAGATGGTGCGTTGTCATCTGCTTCAATTGGTTCTGTATATATTCCGGGGATGCTATATTACACATCCGTTAACGAAGGAGACTACAAAGTAGTTGAAACAGTGAATCCTACGAATTATTTAAACGGAAAGCTAAATGATGATATGGAAATCGAAACCTTTGAAAAAACATTTAAAATCAATCATCTTGTGAGCAATAAGGAAGTCATTGACATGTCACAACTGGCTGACGGAGCAAAGGACACGGGAATTTATCTGAATGTGGAATTATCAAAGTATGACAACATTACAAAAGAAAAGATTACGAATTCAGAGGCGATGTTTACAGTTTATGAAAATGTAAATGGAAACTGGCTTGAGATGGGCAAACTAAAATATGATTCAACATCTAATATTTATCAGACGGCGGATAATGTGAATCACTATGTATATCATAACAGTGAAGGAAATATTGTAAGTCCGGGAAGTTCACTTGCAGGACTACATTATACAACAGCAAATAAAGGCAGGTTTAAGATTACAGAGACAGGTGCTCCAAAGAATTACCTTCTTGGAAGCACACCATATGAAAAAGAGTTTAGTTTTGATGATGCTAAGGACGGAGTGGTGGAACTGACAGATATGAGCAAAGCCGCGGCAGATCTTGGAATCAAAGGCACAGTATCAGTAAAAAAATATGATGCAGTAACATCAGAAATGGTCAAATCAACAGATATGACAGCAACGGTTTATGAAAAAATTGATGGTAACTGGTATGAGATGGGAAATTTAGTATATGATGCTGCCAATAAGACATATACTGGTGAAGGTGTTTCGTTTCAATTCCATAACTCTGATGGTACACAGACAGATACATCTGGAATAAAGGATTTTGAGGCAGGCAGGCTGTATTATACAACAGCCAACAAGGGACGGTTTAAGATTGTGGAGACGGCAGCACCTACATTTTACACGTTGATACATCCGGAGATATCTACAAAATACACGAAAGAATTCTCATTAACATCTGACAATCAGAAATTTGAATTTTATGATGAAACGGAAGCAATAAAAAATTTTGGTATCACAGTGATTGTAAAAGTTAATAAATATGATGTTATCACAAATGATTATGCGCCTTCTAAAGATGCAGTATTTGTCATTCAGGAATATCTGATTGATCAGAATAGTTGGGTAGATGCAGTAACACTTGTGTATGACAAGACAGAGGATGTGTATACGACAGCCGGTCAGACAGTTACAATTCATAAGCCTGACAAATCACCGGGGTATCAAAATAGTGAAGGAAAGTTGTATTATACAACGCAAAATTCAGGCAGATACAGGATACTTGAAAAATCAGCACCGTCGTTTTATGTAAATGGTTCAAAACAGTATGTAAAAGAATTTAATCTTACGAAAGATGCAGTAGGGGATATTATTAATCTGACATCAATCGAACAGTCAGCAAAAAATCTTGGTATATATGAAACAGTATCTGTCAAAAAGTTTGACAGAATCACAAGTGAAGAGGTTGAAAAGAAAGATGCTATTTTTACTGTATATGAAAAAGTTAATGGACAATGGCTCGAAGCAGGAATACTAAAATACAATAAAACAGCAGAAGAATATGCATGTGATGGGGTATCATTTATATTTCATAATGTAGACGGAACAAATATAGATCCGGCAGGTATAACAGATTTTGAAATCGGCAGATTATACTATACGTCTGCAAATCATGGACAGTTCAAAATCAAAGAAACCAAACCACCTACAAATTATACAAATGAATCACTTCCGGGAGAAACATCAGATGTATTTGAAAAAGAATTTATAATAGATACCGACAAAGAAATCAATAATTTCAATTCCCTTAATGATGCAGCGAAAAATATAGGAAGATATACCTATGTAGACCTATTGAAATATGATACTCTTACAAAGAAAAACGTGGAATTCAAAAATGCAGAATTTCAAGTGGAAGAGTATGTAAATGGAGAATGGATCGCAGCAGCACAGTTAAAGTATAATGAAGAATCCGGTATTTATTCTACCAGAGATACAGAAGTAAAACTGCATAATAGTTCAGGTGATGAGGTCTATTCTGCGTTTGATGGAAAACTCTACTATACAACAGCCAATAAGGGAAGATACAGGGTGAGGGAGACGAAACCACCTACAAATTATACGCTTGCAAGATTTGTAAAGGAATTGAATGTACTCGATGGAACAAATGAGCTGATCGATCTTACAAAACAGGTAGATGGTCCCAATGATCTGGGTAATTTTTCGACAGTTGAAGTGGCAAAATTTGATTCTGTCACCAATGAACCGGTAAGGACAAAAGATACTGAGTTTACAGTATATGAGTATATAGAAAAGATGAACAGATGGATGAAATCAGGAGTGTTGGTATATGATGACGAAGCCCGGAATTATGTATCGAAAAATGTACAGTTTAAGTTTCATGATGAAAATGGATCAGAAATCAACACGACAACACTTCCAGAGTTCAAAACAGGAAGACTATACTATACAACTGCAAATAAAGGAAAATTTAAAGTTGTTGAGACAGGCGCACCACAGTACTATACGAACGGCACATTTTCAAAAGAATTTACAGTAAGCACAAACGGACAGGTTTTTTCAAAAAAAAAAAAAAAAACAGGTGCTATGAATAAAGGTGTGGGAGTCATGTTAAAAGTACAAAAATATGATGTGCTTACAAAGCAGAAAACCATTCTTAAGGATGCTGTGTTTGAAGTGCAGGAACATATAGCAGATTTGAATCAATGGGTTACAGTTGGAAAGCTGATCTATGATGAAGAGGCAGGGTGCTATACATTAAAAGATCAGAATCTGACTTATCACACTAGTGCCGGCACAGAGGCGATGAAGAAAAAGGAAAACAGACTAACCTACACATCAGCTAATCTAGGTGTGTTCAGGGTTATTGAAGCGGAACCACCAACGAATTATGAGGAATCTTTGAAACAGTATTGTTATGAGTTTGATATTACAAAAGACTCTGTAAAAGATGAAAATGGTAAAGATGTCATAAATCTTACTGATTTGCAGAAAGCAGCTAAAAACCTGGGAAAATCCGGAATAGTAAAGGTTGCCAAATATGACAGTATTACAAAAGAAAAGGTATTAACCGGTGATGCTGAATTTACTGTATATGAATATATCGAAAATATAGATCGATGGCTTGAAACGGGTATTCTCGTATATGACGAAGAAAAACAGGAATATCTGTGTGACGGAATTGATTTTGTATTTCATAATGAAAATGGAGAATTGATTGATTTACAGGATATTCCGGATTATGAACCAGGAAGACTATATTATACAACTGCCAATCTGGGAAAGTTTAAGGTGGCAGAGACAAATGCACCGAAGCATTACAGGATAGACGGATTTGAAAAGGAATTTGATTTAACGGATCATCTGGAAGTATCGTATAATACCGCTTTATCAGCAGCTTATGATACAGGGATTCGAAGTATTGTAGAACTTGTCAAAGCAGATAGTCTGACAAAAGAAAAATTAGCCGGAGCCAAGTTTGCACTTCAGGAGTGGTCAGAGTTTCATCAGACATGGCTGACAGTGGGAACGCTATCAGACAATGGAGATGGTACCTATACAACAGAAGGAATGGAAATCAGCCTCCACACGGGAAAAGATTCAGAAATCGTAAGTGCGAAAGAACTTCTTTATACAACACAGAATTTAGGAAAATACAGAATTTTGGAGACGCAGCCACCACTTGGCTATATCAATGATCTATATGTATCAGACATCCTTACGGCAGAAGAAGATTTTGAAGTCATTAAACTTACATCAGAAGATTTGGAGGCAACAGATACACCAATCAGGGTAGGAATATCAAAAACATCTGTGGCAGATGGAAAGATGATCATTGGTGCAACCCTCACAGTGAAAGATTGGGAGGGGAATGTGATTGACACATGGGTGACAGATGGAACAGAGCATATTCTCTCTGCTATTCCGGCAGGAAAATATATCCTGGTAGAAAAAAGGGCAGCTAAGGGCTATATTGTTGCAGAACAAGTGGAATTTGAAGTAACAGAGACGAATGAGATACAGAAAGTCACAATGGTAGATGAAGAGGTGAAAGGCCGGATTATCATTCATAAGACAGATAAAGTCACAGGAAAGGAACTAGCCGGTGCCAAATTTGAGATTCGTGATGAGTTGGGAAGAGTCATTGAAACATTGCTTACGGATGAGAATGGATATGCAAAGTCAAACCCAATCAGCTTTGGAATTTATGATGATAATGGAACTTATAAAGGTTCAAAGAAATACACGATTGTAGAAGTCACAGCACCAAGTGGCTATGAGCCTGACAGGACACCTGTGGAAATCATATTCGAGTATCAGGATGATCAGACACCAATTGTTGAAAAAGTAGTTGAAATTAAAAATGATAAAACACCCGTTACAGTGAAAACAGGAGACAGTATGGACATGGCAGAGATCATTCTGGCATTGATTGCAGTAATTGGTCTGATCGCGTCAGTCTCTCTGTTAAAAAGCGAAGAAGAACAATAAATCCATAGGAGTTGAAGAGTGAAAAAATACATTGTTAGCTTGTATAAACTATTAAATTGCGTTAGAATAAATGAAATTATGAATACATTTGTTTATGGAGGTAATGATCAATGGGAATCTTAAGTGAATTAGAACCGAAGGCTGTATTCCAATATTTTGAAGAAATCTGCAGCATACCACATGGTTCTTCTGATACAAAGAGGATAAGCGATTATTGTGTTAATTTTGCAAAAGACCATGGTTTAAAGTATATACAAGACGCGTCTAATAATGTTATGATTTTTAAAAATGGTTCAGCAGGATATGAGGAGTCAAAACCGGTAATTCTTCAGGGACATTTAGATATGGTTTGTGAAAAAGAGAACAGTTGTGAGATTGATTTCTCAAATGAGGGGTTGAGGCTTGGAATCAAAGATGGATATATTTATGCAAAAGGAACAACACTTGGAGGAGATGATGGAATAGCAATTGCATATGCACTTGCAGTTCTGGCATCTGATGATATTCCACATCCACCGATCGAAGCTGTTTTTACTGTCGATGAAGAGATAGGAATGTTAGGAGCAGCAGTGATTGATTGCAGTAATCTAAAGGCGGATACGATGCTTAATATCGATTCGGAAGAAGAAGGATATCTGTTAGTGAGTTGTGCAGGGGGTGTTACGGCAACATGTCATTTGCCTGTAACATATGAAATGGAGAATTGTAATGATAAGAGAGAGGGGGCTTTATCCGCTGCACAATGTGCAGTTAAGATAACCGTCGGAGGATTAGAAGGAGGACACTCAGGAACCGAAATCGATAAGGGAAGGGCAAATGCCAATCAGGTGTTAGGAAGAATCCTGTATGGATTGAAAAAGGAGATTCATTTTCACCTAATAAATGTCAATGGGGGATTAAAGGATAATGCAATACCAAGAGAAGCCGGTGCAGAACTTTTATTCTACGCTGATCAGGAGAAAACGGTTGAACAAATTATAATTGAACTGGGTAAAATAATTGATGAATACAATACAATATTAAAAAATGAATATAGGATAACTGATGCAGGAATCAATATCACTGTACAGGAAGTTGAAAACAAAGGAAAATCTTTTGATCAAAAATCAACAGATCACGTGATTGCGGCGCTTGTCAATCTCCCATGTGGAATCAACAAAATGAATAGCGATATTCAAGGATTAGTACAGACATCACTAAATTTAGGAATTCTAAAGGTAGTGGATGATGAAGTAACATTCAGTTTTTCTGTAAGAAGCAGTGTCAAGAGTGAAAAGGATGAACTTGTTTCAAGACTGGAATGTCTTATGGAGGTTCTTTCCGGTTATGTGACAACAACAGGAGAATATCCGGCATGGGAGTATAAGGCCGATTCAAGACTTAGAGAAATAATGATAGATGTATATGAAAAGCAGTACAAACAAAAGCCGGTCATTCAGGCTATCCATGCAGGGGTGGAGTGTGGATTATTTGCCGGAAAGATCGAAGGGCTTGATTGTGTATCATTTGGACCGGACATACTGGATATTCATACACCAAAAGAACGACTTAGTATTGAGAGTGTTGAAAGAGTATGGAAGTATCTTATTGAGGTATTGAGACAGCTAAAGTGATGCTTAACAGATGTAAAATAATTGTAAGTATTAAGTTGTTTTCATTGACTAAAAAAGAATTACATATATAATAACATTATGATTTGGAAGTTGGATGCCGGGGGTATGGTTCAGATCATTTTAAAATAGTAACTTTGAAGTAACTTTGGAGAGTTATAATCTGTATCACTAGTTAGAGAGAATGAAATGACATAGGAATAGATTTATGGAATGGAAATTGGCTTTCTAAGGTAGCTGAATTTGAATGGAGGATCATTATGAAAACAATTAAGCGAGTGACAGCAATGGTGCTGGCGGCAGTGATGTGTGTATCTTTTAGTGGATGTGGCAAGAAGAAAACGGAAAACAAGGAAGAAGTTGTACCGTACAAATTAACACAGCTCATGGAACTTGATCAAACATTGGATAATGTAATATACGAAGATGGTACAATATATGGCTCATATTCAAAGTATGAGGAGGATGATTTTCGTGAGACACATGGAATTATCAAATATGAGTTATCATCAGGGGTAAAGAATGAAGTAAATCTTGATATCGCATCGGGATATGTCAATCACATGTATATTGATTCAGACGGAAATCTGGTTGTGAAGGCGGAAAAATATCCGGAAGATTTTGATTTGTTCCAAGCTAAAATGAATGGGACTGCAAGTAAATCATCAGTGCAGCAGGATACTGTTAACGAGACACAGGGTGATGAAGATTCTTCTGAAGATGCAGAAGAAGATCCTTCTGAAGATGCAGAAGAACGTCCTCTGGAAGATGACTCGTCATCTGAAGAAGCGGATTTCCAAGTAATTCAGGTTACCTATGTTTTCAGTCCATCACTTGAAAAGATTTCAAGTGATGAAATAGTGAATGGTGATGGAGAAGATCAAGATGAAGAATGGATCAGTAATGCGATGATCGATCATGATGGCAATACCATTGAAATAGTGGAAACATCAGATGGTGAAAGCGGTATCCGTTTGAGAGATGCACAAGGAAATGAAATCAAAAAATCCAAAATTGGTGATGATTTATATGTTAATGATTTGATTCAACTTGAAGATGGCACTGTTCTGGTTTCTGTGTGGGGAGATGTAGGAATGGAACTCTATACACTCGACAAAGAGGAATGCAAATTAGGGGATAAATATATTGATAATGAAAACCTGCTTATGGTTTCCTCAATATTTGCCGGAAAAGATAATTCTGTATTATTGAATATGGATGAATCTTTATACATATGTGATGGGGATTCTAAAAAAATGACAAAAGTACTTAAGTACTTAGATAATGATTTGTTATATGATAATGTAGTGTTTGTATGTGCAATGGAAGAGGATTCTTATGCAATTGTGGTAAATGATTATGATCATGAAAAATCTGAAATAGACCTTCTTTCAAAACAAAATAAAGAAGATGTTGTACAAAAAGAAGAAATTCATTTGGCAGCACTCGGACTGGATGATGACATAAAGCAAAAGGTAATCCGGTTTAATAAGACAAATGAAAACTATAGAATTGTGATTGATGAGTATTTAGATAGTGAGGCATATGATTCGGAAACCGGTTATGAAGATGCAATCAAGAGATTTAACGCAGACATCTTATCAAGCAGTGCCGACATTATTGATTTGAAGTCAATTGATATCAGTCAGTATGCAAGTAAAGGAATTATTGAAGATTTGCTTCCATACATGGAAAAGGACAGTGATATCAATGTGGATGATTTTGTGGACAGCATCGTTGCGGCATATGAGAGAGATGGAAAATTGTATACACTTCCGACATATTTTACACTTGATTCATTTGTGGGAGCAACAGGTTTGGTAGGAAGTGAAACGAAATGGACATTATCGGAATTTATTGAATTTGTAAAAGGTCTTCCAGAGGGCATGGATGTATTGAATGAAGTTTCAAGTGATTACCTGTTAAGTATGATGATTCGATGTGATATCGATGAGTATGTGAACTGGGATGAAGGGACATGTAATTTTAATTCAGAAGAATTTATCAATCTGTTAGAATTATGTAGCAATTACAAAACGGCTGAGGAGCTATGGGCTGATTATGAAGATTATGAAGACGAAGACTGGGAAAATGAGCCAAGTGAAATCACTAAGATAAAAAATCATAAATTGGCATTATATGATGCGTATATATCAGATGTTGATGATTATCTTGTTCTGCAACAGACATTTGATGAAGGATTCACCATAAAAGGATATCCTACAAAGAAAAAGAATGGAATATTAATACTCGGTTCTGGCGGCAGCCTTGGAATCTGTTCAAAATCAAAACATAAAGATATCGCATGGGATTTTGTGAAACAAATGTATTCATATGATGAACTATCAAAAGAAAAGTGGAGTTTTCCGGTAAGAAAAGATGCTTTGGATCAGTATTTTGAAGAAATGAAAAACAGACCACTTGAAACAGCAGAAGATGGAACACAGTATTATACACAGTGGGGAATGAATGATATTGAGCTATATATTGGAAATCCTACAGATGAGGATATCAATCAAATGAAAGAAATGATCAATAAAGCTGATACATTGATGAATTATTCAGACAGCGATATTTTCAGCATGATTGAAGAAGAATCAGAGAGCTTTTTCAAAGGAGAGAAAACAGCAAAAGAAGTAGCAGATATTATTCAAAGCAGAGTTTCTATTTATGTAAAGGAAAACAAATAAGTATAACGAATAGACGTAACAGAATTGCAGAAGAAAACTGTTCAGAATCGGACCGGTTCTGAACAGTTCTACAATAAACAGAAAAATACTTAGTTGTTTTGAGGACTTAGCAGGTGGTAGATTACATGAGCAAGAATTCAAAAAAAAATAACAAAAAGAATATCCAAGAAAATATCAATGAGAATATCCAAGAAAATATCAATGAGAATATCCAAGAAAATATCAATGAGAATATCCAAGATAATATCAATGAGAATAACCAAGAAAATATCAATGAGAATATCCAAGGAAACATCGAAGGAATTGTCAAGGAGAATGTTCGCAGTGACACAATTAAAACAGAAGCAGCAGCCGGGAATGATGAACATAATCATATAATAGATGATAAAACTGAATTAAAGAGACTTAATCGGAAAAGAAAAAAGTGGGAAAGAAAAAGTATTGTAAAAGTGAATGCCTTTATGGTACCTAGTGTAATAGGTGTGCTGATCTTTTTTATCATCCCATTTTTTGTTGTCATTCAATACTCAGTTGTTGAAAATGTGGTTAATAATCAATTTGTCTTTTTAGATAATTATAAAAAAGTGTTTGAGAATGGAGCCTTTAGGCTGGCAGCAGAAAATACACTGAGATTTACAGGAATTGCAGTTCCTTTGGCAGTCATTTTGTCATTGCTAATGGCGAATCTGATGTTGTCCAATATCCCATTTAAGAGCAGACTTAGAACCGTGTTTTTATCACCTCTTATGGTACCGGTAGCTTCAATTGTATTAATTTTTCAAGTACTGTTTCATTATAATGGAGTAATGAATGATTTTATACGTTTGTTTGGTGTAAGTAAGATTGATTGGTTTAAATCGAAATATGCACCTGTTGTGATAGTGATTTTGTTTCTTTGGAAAAATCTGGGATATAATATGGTGTTATTTATGGCAGCACTAGGTAGTGTTCCAAAAAATATGATTGAAGTGGCAAGACTGGATTGTTCTTCGTCCATCAGAATTTTCTTCAAAGTTAAGATGAGATACTTATCACCAACAATTGTATTTGTGACAATATTATCAATCATTAATTCATTTAAAGTATTTAGAGAGGTCTATATGCTTACGGGGGATTATCCTTATGAAAGCCTGTATATCTTGCAGCATTTTATGAACAATACTTTTGCTTCGCTGGATTATCAGAAAATGTCAGCAGCAGCAGTCATCATGTTTGACATAATGGTTGTAATTATAGGTATTATGTTTGTGATTGAAAACAGATACGGAAAGGATGTGGAGAATTAGTGGAACCAAAGCCAAAGAAAATGAAAAAGCAAACCAAAGCAAAAAGAGTAACAAAAATGATGTCGGGGTTTCTTGTGGCAATGATTTTTGCAGTGTTTTTTGCGATTCCAATTATCCTTACAATCTGTAATTCTTTTATGACAGAGACAGAAATTACTGCGAATTATGGGAAAATTTTTGAGACGAGCAGTACAGGCAGTCATAAGTTTATTTCTGAAAAAGTAAATTTGAAGTTCATCCCGGATCAAGTATCATTTAGCCAATATGCAACAGTGTTACTCAAAAGTCCTAAATATCTTTTGAAATTTTGGAATTCGTTTTTTTATGTAGTACCAATCGTGATTGTGCAGCTCATGATTGCTTCACTGACAGCATATGGATTCACAAGATTCAGAGGAAAAAGGAGAGAAATTCTCTTTTTTGTATATGTAGTTTTAACATTAATGCCGTATCAGGTAACATTGGTTCCTAATTATCTTGTTGCCAAGTGGCTTCATATATTTGGGTCTAGATGGGCGATTTTATTGCCGGGATTTTTTTCACCATTCAGTGTATATCTTCTTACAAAATATATGAGAAGAATTTCAACTGGTATCATTGAGGCAGCCAAAGTGGATGGTGCCGGCGAGTGGAAAATCTTTACCAAAATATGTCTGCCATTATGTAGGAGTGCACTCTTTTCCGTAGGGATACTGGTTTTTATAGATTATTGGAATATGGTTGAACAGCCGTTGATCTTACTGGCAGATGAGGAAAAATATCCATTATCGATATTTCTGTCAAAAATAAATAATGGAGAGATTGGACTTGCATTTGCTGTGGCGGTAATCTATATGATCCCGAGTTTGCTGGTATTTTTATATGGAGAAGACTATTTGGTGGATGGTATTACATCACAAAGTGGTATTAAAGGATAAATTGGAAATGAATTTATTTACATGGAAAGGCAGGAAGCATTGTGGAAGATAAAACTTTAAGAAAAAAATGGGTGAAAAGAATAACAGTTGTTTTTTTGATAATGATGATGTTGCTTACATTTTTCTCCAATACAATTATGAACCGTTCTCTTGCGCAGGTTTCAACAGAGGAAATTGTTTCAGATTCAGTTTCAGCGAAAGTGAGAGGAACCGGTGTCATCGAGGCAGTGCAGGCAAGTGAAATAAAACTTAAAGAGAGTAGAGAAGTAGAGGAAATTTTGGTAAAAGCAGGAGATGAGGTAAAAGAGGGAGATATATTGATCAAATTAAAAGAGGGAGAGAGTAATGAGGTAAACCAAGCCAAAAACGAACTTGAGGAGTTAAAAGAAGAATATGATAACAAAATTTTACTAGAGGAAATTTCGGATGATATCGTATCAATGGCACAAAATGGCGGAATAGACAAGAATGCTGCCTCATCAAAACTCGGCAATTTAAGTGCACAGGTAAAACAGGCACAAGAAAAAGTGAATGAATTGCAAAAAAAGATTGATGCAATTGACAATGGAACGGATGAACTGGCGATAGTCGTAAAGGATGCAGAAAAAGAGGCGAAAATTGCAACAGATGCGGTAGAAGAAGCACAGAATCGGTTGGATTCATATGGGATGGATGAATTTGAAATTCAGGAAAGATATGAAAATGGCGATGACAGTGTGGCAGATGCAAAGGCGGCACTTGATGAGCTGAAAGCGGCAAAAAGTGTACAGGTTCAAAAAAACGCTGTCCAGATAAAAGCCCAAAGTGAAATGGACGAAAAAAAGGGAGAATTGTCACTTGCTTTGTCGGAGGAGAATGCCAAATTGACAGAGGCGACAGATGCTCATGAAAAATATGTCTCAGAAATCACATTAGTGAATAGTTTAAAATCACAGTATGAGACAATTAAAGAAAAAGAGACAGCATTAAAGGAACTTGAATTGAATAGTGTTGGAAATGAGATCAAGGCTAAAGTGGCAGGCAAGATTACAGAGGTGAATGTTGAAAAAGGAGATATGACAGCTCCGGATGTCGCTGTGGTTGCAATCCAGGAGTCAGGAAAAGGATATGAATTAAGCTTTTCTGTGACAAAGGAACAGGCAGCAAAAGTTAATAAAGGTGAAGTGGCATCAATTACAGATGCCTGGTATTATGGTGATGTGAAAGTGATTCTGTCAGATATAAAAGCTGATCCGGAAAACCCATCCAAATATAAAAAATTGATTTTTACGATAGAAGGAGATGTAGAGACAGGCCAGAATATGACTGTTTCCGTAGGGGAAAAGAGTTCGAAATTTGATTTTGTTGTACCCAATAATGCAGTAAGACAGGATACAAATGGAAAATTCATTCTGATTATCAGGGAAAAGTCGAGTCCACTTGGAAACAGATATGTGGCTACGAGAATTAATGTAGAGGTGCTTCGGTCTGATGATGCTAAAAGTGCGATTTCAGGTCCGTTAGAGGGTGGCGAGTATGTTATTACAACATCAAATAAAATGATACAACCGGGTGATTATGTCAGACTTGCAAAGTAATAGTAAGAATTATATTGGAAAACGCACAGAGCTAAAGAAAATAAACACAGGAAATGGAGTGAAATTAAAATGGAAAATTATTCGGGTAATCACTTTATCCATCATGCAAAAAAAATGATAAAACCCATATTAATATTGATTTTACTTGCAATTCCCCTCGTATCAGTTAGCATTTTAAGAAAAAAAGATACATATGGTGAATATTATAGAAATTGGTCAGCCGGAGAAAGATTTGCTCATATCAGTGTTTTGCTTTCTGAGCACTCAGAGTTTTCTATTGAAAACATTTACAGATTCAGAAGCGAACTGACTACTAATCTTGAAATGGATGATGCCTTGAAGAGTAAAAATGATACGGTTACCTGGATTGACTGTTACAGCGCAAAAGGTGAAGCACAGGTAGATACAGGTGCATCATCTCAACCTGTGACAACCTATGGTGTGGGGGGAGAATTTTTTCGTATGCATCCGTTCAGACTTTTAAGGGGTTCGTTTTTTTCTGATGAAAATGTCATGGATGACTTGATTATGATAGATGAGGATCTGGCATGGCAATTGTTTGGAAGTAGCGATATTATTGGAATGACAGTATGGTTAAATGAAAAGCCGTTTATCGTGTCAGGGGTAATAAGACGTGAAAGCGGAATGTTTAATGCATCTTCCGGAAATAAAGAAACAGCCATTTATATGTCATATTCTGCATTTGAAAAATTTAATACTGTACCTATTACAAATTACGAAATAGTGATGCCAAATCTTACAAAAGGTTATGCCTATAAAATTGTAAAAAAGAATATTGGCGCACAGGAACCGTTTGAAATTGTTCAGGTCTCAGACAGAATGTCCTATTCAAATTTGTTAAAGACAATCAAAGATTTTGGAAAAAGCGTTATGCACACAAAGCCAATTGCGTATCCTTATTGGGAGAATAAGTCACGAGCATTGCTCAATGTGTGTGCAGTAGTATTTTTGTTTTTTTTGATAGAATTTATCTTGGTGACAGTATATACTATTGCGAAGTGTATCCTCTATTATAAAAACAATGAAAAACAAATTTTTGCAAAAATTGATTATTGCAAAATGACAGTTTCTCATTTATTCAGAAATATTAAGTTAAAGATATTTGGAAAAAAGGTAAATACAGTGATACTTGACTTAGGAATGGTGCTTGTCGACTTTATTCCTAAGGAACATATGAAAAATGTTGGAATAAAAGAAGGAAAAATAAAAGCCGTCATGGAGGCTGTTGTAGATAATGAAATATGGGATGAATATGACAGGGGAATTATGACATATGAAGAAACACTTGGGAAAATGATTGAAAAAAGTCCAAAACTGGAAAAGGAGATTCGAAAAGTATTTGGAAATCTCGAGGGGATTGTAAAAAAATTTGATTATACTGACAGGCTGATCAAAGAATTAAAAAATGCCGGATATAGAGTATTATATTTGTCTAATTTAAGTCAAAAATTATATCAGGATTGCGAAAAAGAGCTTGCTTTTATCAATGCTTTGGATGGTGGAATCCTGTCGTTTGAAGTAAAGATGAAAAAGCCGGATCAGGAAATTTATGAACTGATGATTAGAAAGTACCATCTTACTCCGGAGCAATGTGTATTTTTTGATGACAGAGAAGTGAATCTGCGCGCGGCACAAGAACTGGGAATGGGTACGGTTATTTTTAATCGGGATGATTTGATTAAGAGCAAGCAAGATGGATATGATTATCATGTGCTTTTGGAAAAAATAAAGAATTGATAACTGAAACCATATCCGGCAATCACAAGAAGATAGCAGATGAATATACTAATAAAGAGTATCAGATAGCATATTGGGGAAAATAGTAGTGAATCCATCTATTGATTTTGCAGAGATTATATTGAAAAGGGATTATAGTGCAATTGCCTTCATGAGTGGAAATGATGATAACCCGTCTCTCAGAGGAAGTGTCAAATTTTATCAAACCGGTTATGGAGGAATTTTAGTTGTAGCAGAGATATTTGGATTACCTGACAAAGAAAGTACATTTGAAATGACAAATAATAAAAAATCAGGTTTTTTTGCAATGCATATTCATGAAAAAGGTGACTGTACAATACCATTTGACAAAACCGGAAATCATTATAATCCATACAATTCCAAACATCCTGATCATATAGGTGATATGCCGCCACTTTTGTCAAATAATGGATATGCATTTTCGGTAGTGTATGATGATAGATTTTCAATTGCACAGATTATTGGTAAATCGGTAATCATCCATAGAAATGCGGATGATTTTGTGACACAGCCATCCGGCAATGCAGGTGACAAAATTGGGTGCGGAATTATTTTACAAAATAAGAAAAAGTAAGAATTTGTAAAATGGCTTGACAAAGAAAATAAAAACTGTATAATGTAGTTATTAAAACTACGTTATACAGTTTTTATGATTTAATAAGAAAGCTAAGGCGGTATAAAGGAGATGAATCAGATGGAATATAGTGTGGAAGGAAGAAAAAGCAGACTAGAGGCAAAAATACCAATTCCGAACTATACACTTGGGGAAGAATTAGTGAATGCGATTTCTCATGGCATTGGTGCAGGATTAGGAGTTGCTGCATTGTGCCTGTGTGTAAGGATTTCGGCTATTCACGGAACAAAATTTGGATGTATCAGCAGCTGGATTTTTGGTATTTCATTAATTATTTTATATAGTATGTCATGTATTTATCACAGCTTAAAACCGAATAATGCGAAGCGTGTTATGCGGATCTGTGATCATTGTACGATATTTTTATTGATTGCAGGAACCTATACTCCATTTACATTGATTTCTCTCAGAGGAAGTGTTGGTTGGACATTATTTGGCATTATATGGGGAGCTGCTGTTATTGGAATTGTACTCAATGCCATTGATATGGAACGTTTTAAAATCTTTTCGATGATTTGTTATCTTGCTATGGGATGGACAATTGTATTGAAATATCATGATCTTTCACAGACTGTAGATATCAGAGGAATCAGACTGCTTGTAGCTGGTGGAATTGCCTATACAGTTGGAGCAATCATTTTTGGAATAGGAAGTAAAGTAAAGTATATGCATTCATTATGGCATTTTTTTGTACTTGCAGGAAGTATTCTTCATTTTTTGTGCATTTACATGTATGTCCTTTAATGATAAAATAACAATCAAACTACGATTTTGCAGATTGAATCAATTCTAGAATCAAAAAGGATATCATGGAATGAATGAAAAGCGTTATGAAAAAATAAGCTCATGGTTTCGAAAGAGCGAAAAAAGATTGAAAGCATTTAAAACAATATACGTCATACAACCGTATATCGTTATCTTAGGGTATTTATTTTGCATCATTATTGCATTTTTAAAAAAGGACATGGAAAGCGTTGCAAGAATTGTGCTTGTTCCGGCAATTACATTTTTAGCATGTACAGTTTTTAGAAAATTTCTCAATAAAAGCAGACCATACGAAAGAATGGAGATTCATCCTCTGATCATAAAGAATAAAAAAGGACAATCATTTCCAAGCAGGCATACTGTATCGGCAGTAATTATAGCGATGAGTGCGCTATATACAAACGTAGTATTTGGCGTTGTAATGCTATTCATAGCAATGATAGTCGGAGCACTCAGGATTATGGCAGGAGTTCATTATGTGAAAGATGTCGTGGCAGGCATCCTGATGGGAGTACTATTCGGAGTTATGGGGTTCTATATAATCCTGTGAATTTTTCTGAGAGCCAATTTTGAAATAAGGCTACTGCAATCCCACTGGCCTTAGACGGTAGGTTAAATCAGA
>CACYDA010000310.1 GCA_902773095.1 uncultured Lachnospiraceae bacterium
ATGGGATTCCAAAGAAAAGTCTGGATTTCGAAAAACTGGTATTTGACTGGAATCATGGAAGTCTTACCAAAAATGATATTGTCATCCGGCTCGCCTACTGTGCCAGTGCCTTAAAAGATGAGACTCTGATTGATGAAGTCTGTGCCTATCTTGACACAGTCGGTGACGGGTATTCTTCAAGGTCAAACCTGCTGGCGCTTTTATGTACTGCCCCAGTGACGGTGGCGCAAAAAAACTGTTTGATCAAAGCAGTGGCAAACCCAGAGACTTCTACGAGAGAAATGGCAATTAAACTTGTCCGAAAAATCAAATTAACCGAAGATGATTATCTGATTTTAGAAGACATGCTGCGCCTGAAAAAATCTGATGTCAGAAAAAATGTCATTGAACTAATGAAGAACCGTCCTGTCACAGACAAACTTCCTATGGTGGAAAGATTGTTAAAAAATAATAAGGAAGAAAAAAGGACAGCCGGTCTCGATCTTCTTAGTACAATGAAAACGCAGCATGAGGTCAATGAAGAAGTAATCAAAAGACTTGTTTCCAGCATCACCGGACCAAGCACAAAAGAAACCATTCTCATTAACGAAATTTGTAAATCGGATGAAGATACTACTTTACAAAGCGGTTTTGGACTTTATGACGAATCTGCTGATTATGAACCGGTGCTTTGCGGTGAATATTTGAATGAATGTATCGCACTCTATCAAAAATGTTTTCCAAAATCCAGTGCTTTTATTTCATTTAAGCCGGCATCTGCCGTGCTTCAGTCGGAGGCACTCAATCACTCTGGCACATCAGACCCTATCTTAAGCAGGATGGCGAATGATTCCTTCAATAACATTGGACGTGAAATCGAATTTTTAAAGAGGCTGGATGAAATTATCGAGGAAAATAAACTACGGGAGTACCAGCCATTTTGGGGTGGAACCTGCCTTTTAGGAAATGGCATCGGTTATGAAGCAGATCCCGAAAATAAGTTAAATCGCCGAATTGCTTTTTCTGAATTATGGGAAGATTTTGTAAAAGAAACAAACTGCAGTGCCATCGATCTGCTCCGAATGAAAATCTTACTAAAAGGAAACCCCGAACCAAAAGAATACCACGACTTTTTTGAACCAATGGTGAAAACATTATTAGGCGAAGATTTAATGAATCCTCCTGCACTTAGCCATACCAATAGTATTCTTACGATTTTGAATGATTTGCTATCACATCACCTTTCAAAGGAAATTCGTGAAAAGCTTACCATCGCAACCATCTACTATCTGATTACGACGGATGAGGAGTTATCCCTCACTTACGAAGAAGAACGCTGGAGTACAAAATATCAAAAAACAAGAAGCATATTCTCCTACGGAAAATTATCCGATACGATTGACTATTTATTTTCTTCATCAAACAGTTTTCCATTCAAATATGCAATTGCAAAACGGATTGGTTTTCGTAATGATATTGATAATCCAAATACAATGTCATATTTCATCCCTAATACTTGTGACTATATCCGCGCCTATACGGATGGACTGATTACTAAAGATTTTATGTATAAAATGATCATCGGGCTAAGTGACTGTTTTTCAACACTTTCTGCCCTGATGAAGTACGTCAGGGATTCCAGTCGTACAATCGCAAGTAAAGGTGCAGGCAGCTGGCGAAACAGACAGGCAAAATCCGTGGCAGAATCACTGGTTATGCATGAATTACCTGATAATATTTCCTCCATCTATCTTAAGGAGACTACGGACGAGTCCTCTGCAAAAGAATTGATGAAATGCAACAAAGCCGTCATGGAAAAAGATCAATACCGTTTTGCAGCGGCCGAAGAGTGTTATGAAAAAATCAGTACGATTGTTCTCGATACAGAGCTGGTACGTGGCGATTCCGAAACCATATTTTCAAATCGGATATTTAGCCTAAACAGAATCTATGGCGTAAGATATTTTGTAAGAATTCTATCTGCACTGGGTAAGGAAACATTAATCAGATCAGAATACTTTAATTACTATTCATCCAAAAAGAATATCAGCAAACAGGAGAGCCTTTCACACCTTCTTCAATGTTGTATTCCTGATCTGCGTGACGGTGAAACACCTGCAGAACAGGCAAAACAATTAAAATCTCTCTTGAAGGGTACCGATCTTTCTGACGCAAGACTCATTGAAGCAGCCATGTATTCCCCTGAATGGCTTGAAGTTGTTGGTGAATATCTTGGTTGGGCCGGATTCACAAGCTGCTGCTACTATTTTATGGCACATATGAATGAACATTTTGATGACAAACGTAAGGCAATGATTGCCAAATACACTCCTCTGTCTTGTGAGGAATTAAATGATGGCGCCTTTGATTTAAAATGGTTTACGGAAGTATATCATGAGCTTGGTCCAAAACGGTTTGATGTCATCTATAAGGCAGCCAAATACATATCAGACGGTTCAAAGCACAGCCGTGCAAGAAAATACGCCGATGCTGCCACACAAAAGCTAGATGAGAAAACAGTGGAAGCACAGATTAAAGAGAAACGAAATAAAGATTTACTGATGGCATATAGTATCATTCCCGTCCAATCAGAGGCAATGTATAAAGAAAAATATCTATTCTTACAACAGTTTTTGAAAGAAAGCAGACAGTTTGGCGCACAGAGACGTGCAAGTGAAAAAAAGGCCACAGAGATTGCGATCAAAAATCTTGCCACCGCATCAGGTGTTGCGGACGAAACACGATTCATCCTGAGAATGGAAGGTGAAATTGCTTCAGAACTAATTGGCTTCTTTACCCCTGTACAGATTGAGGATGTCACGATTTATCTCTCATCAGGTGATTTAGGGAAAATAGAAGTGGTATGCAAAAAAGCCGGCAAAACCTTAAAATCCGTACCGGCAAAAATCAAGAAAAACGAATACGTAGTTTCTCTTTTAGAAGCAAAGAAAACTTTGACAGAACAATACCGACGTACAAAGAAGATGTTCGAGGAAAGCATGGAAGAGGAAGCTGTATTTACTGTGAAAGAACTTCTTGAAATTAGAAAGAGTCCTGCAGTCTTCGGACTGATTGATAATCTTATATTCAAACAGGCATCTGTTGATACCTTCGGATTCCTGAGTGATTTTTATCCTATTGAAACTGTCAATACGAATCACTCCGACTCCAAAACTGAAAATGACTCAACGAAAGAAATGGCAGATATGAATACCAAGCTTTTGATTGCTCATCCTTTTCATTTATACAAAGCAGGTGTATGGCACACCTATCAACAGATAATTTTTGACCGTAAAATCAAGCAGCCATTCAAACAGGTATTCAGGGAACTTTATGTAAAAACTGACGAAGAAAAAGACAGCGAACGAAGCCTTCGATATGCCGGCAACCAGATCCAGCCGGCAAAGACGGTTGCCTGCCTGAAAGACAGACGCTGGATTGCCGATGTAGAAGACGGTCTTCAGAAAGTATATTACAAAGAGAACATTATCGCTTCCATCTATGCACTGGCCGACTGGTTCTCGCCGGCAGATATCGAAGCGCCAACGCTGGAATGGGTCGCATTCCATGACAGGAAAACTTACAAAGAAATAAAAATAAAAGATATCCCTGATATTCTTTTCTCAGAGGTAATGAGGGATGTTGACTTAGCTGTCAGTGTTGCTCATGCAGGAGGAGTCGATCCTGAAACATCTCATTCCACTACCCAGATGAGACGCGCCATCGCAGAATTTACTATGCCATTATTCAGGCTTACCAATGTTTCCTTTACGGATACCCATGCCGTGATTGAGGGCAAAAAGGCAACCTACACCATTCACCTTGGAAGCGGCGTCATCCACAAAATGGGAGGTCCTATGATCAATGTACTTCCTGTTCACTCACAGCACAGAGGAAAAATATTCCTTCCGTTTGTAGATGATGACCCAAAGACGGCTGAGATTATTTCTAAGATTGTGATGTTTGCAGAAGATGATAAGATTAAAGATCCCTTCCTATTAAAACAGATTTAATCACGCAGCCAGAATACTTACTAATACTTATTAATAAAGGGTTTGTGCATACAAAAAACGTCTGTCATAACACATTCATTTCTTTGCATCATGTTTGTGACAGACGTTTTCTTTGCTATTCATTCCATTATTCGTTTTATATTCTGTTTTTCATACTCTTTTTCATTTCTTTTTTTCTTGCATACATATTATCATCTGCTCTTTTCAACAGCTCCGGAATATCAAATGGCCGCTCTCCGTAGGAACATCCTATGGCAAACGAACACTCTGCCGGTGCATCTGCATCACTCAAAGGCTTTAACCCCTTTTCCCACTGCTCCATAATTATTTTCGCATCTCGCTCTGAATAATTACAAAAAATGAGTGCGAACTCATCTCCTCCTAAGCGGTATCCGTGAATATTTTTATTCACGATTCTGTTCATTTCCTCTGCGGCACGTTTTAACACGCGATCACCCGTCTCATGACCACATGTATCATTGATTACTTTCAGATAATTCACATCAAGATACACAATATAGATGGAGTTCAATTTTGTATACTCCTCTGAAACTCTCTGAAAATATTTTGCCCTGTTCGCAAGACCTGTCAGACCGTCACTCTCCGCCTGCATTCTTATGAGGTTTTGCCTGACATATTGCAGATTTGCAGTCTTTAAAATATACGATGTACTCATCGAAATAACCGAAAAAATAATCATTCTTGGTACAGCAAAATATAATAATAATTGAATCATATACTCTTGATTCATAATCGCTATGCGATCTCTGATAAAATCGTTCTTTACAGTAATCCCATATGTAGTGGCATAAATCATATTCCCATCCCAGCAACCGACATAATATCCTAAAATAACAGATACTAATACGCCAAAGAGATTAATCCAAAATGCAAGTTTATACACTCGCATATCCGCATATTGTACTGCCAAAAGGATCGGCAATACACATAACATCACTGCGTGAAATGTCAAAAATGACTGCATGGCAATACATGTGATGGACATACAGATGATAAACATATATTTAAACCATTTGTTTTTTCCCCCTGCCGCAAAATATACGAGAATCGGTATCAATAAGCTGGTGCAGCCAATTGCCATTCCCACCCGCATATAAAATCCGTTTACCACAAAAATACCCATTTCATTTGCAAGCCAGATTAATAAACAGATACTACACATGACTGACACAAAAATGGTACTGAATCTGTTTGCTTTTAATTCATCTTCATATTGCAATTTTTCCATCTCTTCCATATAATTCTTCTCCAATCGTTTATTCTTATCATTTGTAGAAAACATATTTTTTAATCTGCAATTCTTTATTCCTCTATAATAGTATAACATTTTCCATCATAGATGAAAATAGTTATTAATCATATATACCAACATAACCGCCAAAAATGCTGCACCCATGATATAGCTGACAACATATCTTATTTTCATATCCCTTTTTCCCTTCTTTTACTCCTTGATCCCTTCTATTATTTCCAGCAATATCCTTTTGTATTCTTCAATGGATACTATTTTTTTCTCTGCCATATACAAAAAGTAAGGATTCGTTCCCGGCACAAATTTCAATTTTCCCCTATATTTTTCAATCAGTGCAGGTATCTTTAAACCATTCAATTCTGCATTATGGTACATGATAATTTTAATATTTTTACCGCTTTCGCTGATTTCTGTAATCCACGCTTTATGCGCAAGTGATTTGATCAGTGCAACACTTAACAGATTCACAACTTTTTGTGGCATATCTCCAAATCTGTCAATCAACTCGTCCTGCATATCACTGTAATCATCCTCATTCTCAATACTTGCAACCTGCTTATACACATTTATTTTCTGCATTTCATTCTTGATATAAGAAGAAGGAATATAGGCATCTATATTTAAGTCAATTTTCGTCTCAAAATCATCATATATAGTCTCGCCTTTCATGGCGGCAACCGCCTCATTTAAAAGTTTACAATATAAATCATAACCAACTGCTGCCATATGTCCGTGCTGCTCTGCCCCTAACACATTTCCTGCGCCGCGGATTTCAAGGTCTCTCATCGCAATTTTGAATCCACTGCCTACTTCTGTAAATTCTCTGATTGCCTGAAGACGTTTTTCTGCCACCTCACGCAAAACCTTATCTCTGCGATACATCAAAAAAGCATATGAGGTTCTGTTCGAACGTCCCACTCTGCCTCTGAGCTGGTGAAGCTGTGATAATCCAAAACGATCCGCATCATCAATAATAATAGTATTGACATTGGAAATATCAAGGCCTGTCTCGACAATGGTGGTGGAAACCAGCACTTCAATTTCCCCTTCTATGAAATCGTACATAATCTGTTCCAGTTTTCTCTCGCTCATCTGCCCATGTGCAAATACTACATTCGCATCAGGAACCAGCTTCGAAATTCTGTTTGTCACCTCATCAATATCATTGACCCTGTTGTGGACATAGTATACCTGTCCGCCACGAATCAATTCTCTGTTAATCGCTTCCCTTACCATTTCATCATCATATTCCATCACATAAGTCTGGATTGGAATTCGATCTACCGGAGGCTCTTCAAGAACACTCATATCCCTGATTCCTACAAGGCTCATGTGAAGTGTTCTTGGAATCGGGGTCGCTGTCAGTGTCAGAACATCTACATCTTTCTTCATCTGCTTTATTTTTTCCTTATGCGTAACCCCAAACCTCTGCTCTTCGTCTACAATCAGAAGTCCCAAGTCCTTGTAAGCAATATCTTTTCCAAGAAGCTTATGGGTTCCAATCACAATATCAACTTCTCCTGTCTTAAGTCCTGCTTTTGTATCAGCAACACCTTTGGCCGTTCTAAATCTTGACATCATATCAATTCTAATCGGGTACTCCTTCATTCGCTGTGTAAACGTATTATAATGCTGCTGTGCCAGTATTGTAGTAGGAACGAGAACTGCCACCTGCTTTCCATCCTGCACCGCCTTAAATGCAGCTCTGATTGCAATCTCTGTTTTGCCGTAACCAACATCTCCACATATGAGACGATCCATAATCTTGTCGCTTTCCATATCCCGCTTTGTATCTTCAATCGCCCTCAACTGATCATATGTCTCTTCATATGGGAACAGGTCTTCAAATTCTCTCTGCCATACCGTATCTTTTCCAAATTCATAGCCCTTCTTATTCTGTCTTTCAGCATATATTTCAACAAGGTCTTTTGCAATATTCTTAACAGCAGTTTTTACCCTTGTTTTTGTATTTGTCCACTCTTTCGAACCAAGTTTATTAATCTTCGGTGCTTTCGCATCTGCTCCTGCATATTTCTGAATAAGGTCAAGCTGTGTTGCCAGTATATAAAGATTACTATTGTCTGCATATTCAATCTTAATATAATCCTTCACAACAGCATCCACTTCAATTTTTTCAATTCCCCGGTATATTCCAAGTCCATGATTTTCATGTACAACATAATCCCCAATATTTAACTGTGAAAAATCCTGAATTTTCTTTCCGGTATATTGCTTCTTTTGTTTTCGTTTTTTAGACTTTTCTTTTCCAAATATATCCGACTGTGTAATCACCACAAACTTAAATAACGGATACTCAAATCCCTGATGAATATTTCCATATGAAACCATGATTTCTTTTGATTGAATTGGTCTGTTAAAATTGTCGCTAAAAAATGCCTCAATTCCATAATCTCTTAAGTTTCCCACCATTCTCTGCGCACGTATGGTAGAATGACTCAAAAGAAGTACCTTATACCCATTTTTTTTATATCTCTTCAAATCCTTAATCAGCAATTCAAAACTACTGTTATAGGATACAATGTTTTTCATCTCTACATTATAATGATCTTTCATTTTAATGTCTTTGATTTTCTGAATCAGCATCGTAAATACAACAAAATGATGTTTTGAAATTTCTGATAGAATCTGCTCATATGTGTTCATGACATCTGCCTGTTCACTTAACATATATCCTTTCTCGATTCTGTGAACCATACTCTCCCTGAATTCACTTTCAACAACCGTACTTCTCTCTTGCATCTTTGCAGGTTCATCAATGAGATAAATGACATCTTCCTTTTCAAGATAATGCATCAAAGATGACATTTCATCATAGAAAAATCGAATATAGCTGTCAATTGCAATATGATAATTGCCAAGACTCAACTGCTCGCAAAATTCATTGATGATTGTTTTTAACCGGTGTGCTTCCTCCGTCTTCATTGCTTTTCGAAACACGCCACACGTCTCTTCCATTTGCTTCTTTATGCTTTTTATACCTGATAAAATCTGTTCTTCATCTAATATATACTCCGTAGCAGGATAAATCGTAACCTCTGCAACATTTTCAATAGACCGCTGGCTTTCTACATCAAAATATTTGATAGAATCTATCTCATCATCCCAAAGATCAATTCGAATAGGTGTGTCTTCACCAACCGGAAATATATCAAGAATTTCCCCTCTTATGGCATACTGGCCACTTACCTCTACCTGACTGACCTTCTCATATGACATACTAGTCAGTTTTTTTCTCACTTCTGTCAAATTAATCGTATCTGTATTGGTAAAATGCAGAATGTTATCCCTAATGACATCAAGAGGTACTATTTTATCCATCAATCCATCAATCGTCGTGATAATGACACAATGTTCCCCGTCGATGATTTTTTTAATCGCAGACAGCCTCTCAGTAAGAGTCAGATTACCGTGAATATCTGCATTAAAAAAAATAAAATCCTTAGCAGGATAATAGACTACATTTTTATCGTACAACAAATAGTCCTCATAAATCTCACGTGCCCGCCTGTCACTGTAAGTTATGATGACTCCATACTGATATCTGTCTGTAATCCCACTCATAAAATGTACCTGTCCGGAACCAGAACAGCCGCTAATACAGATACCTTCACCTGATGGTTTTTCCTTCAGACTTTTTATTATAAGACTATAATCATTACTTTCCAAAAGAGGTGTTTGAAATGTTTTCATTTTTACTATTCTCTTCCCTATCTAATTATACTGATTCATTGCTGCATTGATGCCATTCTCAATCATAATATTTAACGCATCTGCAACATCTTTTGTTGCCTCTTCAATTTGCGCCTGATCTGCTTTGTCAAAGTGACCCAGCACATAATCTGCCAAATCATAGCCGGCAGGCTTTTCCCCCACTCCGATTCTGATGCGCTTAAACTGATCCGTGCCTAAATGGGCAATAATACTTTTAATTCCATTATGACCTCCTGCACTTCCCTTCGCACGGATTCGAAGTTTACCTACTTCCAGATTAATGTCATCATAAATCACGATTAGCTCATCATTTGGACTTGCTTTATAAAAATCCATTACCGCTCTCACTGCTTCTCCACTATTATTCATAAACGTCATGGGCTTCATCAAAAGAACCTTTTCTCCTCTAATGATTCCTTTTCCACACAATGCTTTATGCTTATATGTTTCAACTGAAATATGATTCATTTCGGCAATTTTGTCTATTGCAGCAAATCCAACATTATGTCTTGTTCCCCTATATTGGTCTGTTGGATTTCCCAGTCCCGCTATCACTTTCATGTTTTCTCATTCCTTTCAATCTATTTTTTGTCAGGTAATTGTGAAACTCTAGTACAAGTAACGCATGTTGTATACTTAATATTTCCATTATAGACGATACGATTTTTAGAATCAACCAATTTTCGGAACTTCTATACAAGATTACTCAAAAAAGAGCAATGAAGCCACATACATCATCTCCAATGTATGTGGCTTCTCCTAATTATCTTTCATCATATTTCCTATTGGATCTATTTCTACTCTATCACATCTTCTGTCTCTTCATATTTCTTAAGAATGAGTGATTGAATCTTCTCCCTTGTCTGAGAATTAATCGGATGTGCTATATCACGATACTCACCATCGGATGCCTTTCTGCTCGGCATCGCAATAAACAATCCTTTTTCTCCTTCGATTACTTTGATATCATGCACTACAAATTCATCATCGATTGTGATTGATACCACAGCTTTCATTTTACCTTCTTTTGCTACTTTTCTGACTCTAACATCTGTAATCTGCATTCTCGTTCACCTTTCCCAATACTAGTTTATTATATTTTGAATCTGTCATTCTTTTCTACAACTATCCTGATCTCTCCATTCTCGCCAACATGACTTGCATTTGCCTTGATTGTATCATGGCTTTCAACAATGCAGTTTTCAATATAGGTATTATCACCTATATAAACATTATTCAGAATAATGGAATTCTTAATCACACAATTATTTCCAATATAAGCCTTCTTAAACAAAACAGAATTTTCAACCGTACCATTAATGATACATCCACTGCTTACAAGACTGTTCTTTACAGATGAACCCGGATTATATTTTGCCGGTGGCAAATCATCGACTTTAGAATATACATCCGGATATTGTTTGAAGAAATAATCTCTCACACTAGGTTTCAAGAAATCCATATTAGTCTTAAAATAAGCATCTACTGTTGAAATATTGCTCCAATATGTTGTAAGTTTATATCCGTATATTCTCTTAACATTTTTATATCTTAACAGAATATCATTTACAAAATCATACCTGTCTTCTGCCGCACACTTCTCAATTAACTCAATCAGAAGTCTTCTTCTAATCACATAAACACCTGTAGAAACTGTTTTTGAACTTGCTACAAGAGGCTTTTCTTCAAAATCGATGATTCTTGCCTCTTCATTCATCTTCACACATCCAAATCTGCTCACATCGGCATTATCAGGGAAATCCTTACAAACAACTGTAATATCAGCTTTCTTTGCAATGTGATATTCTAATACTTTATTGTAATCTAATTTGTAAACTCCATCACCTGATGCAATCACAACATACGGTTCATGACTCTTCTTCAAGAAACTGATATTCTGATAAATCGCATCAGCAGTACCCTGATACCAGAAACCATTCTGTGCAGTAATAGATGGTGTAAATACATACAATCCACCCTGTTTTCTACCAAAATCCCACCATTTTGAAGAACTCAGATGCTCATTCAAAGACAGTGCATTATACTGGGTGATTACTGCAACCTTCTGTATATGTGAATTAGACATATTACTAAGTGTAAAATCAATACTTCTGTAGCTTCCTGCAATCGGCATTGCTGCAATAGCACGTTTGTAAGAAAGTTCTCGCATCTTATTATTATTACCGCCAGCTAAAATAATTCCTATCGCTCTCATCTCGTGTCACCTGCCTTAATAATATATTCACCGCTCTCAAGAACTCCATTAGGATAATCTTCAGCGACAGTAATTCCTGAAATGGCAACATTTTTGCCAATTCTCACATTGTTTGGTACAAACGAATTCTCGCCGATTGTAACAAGACCGCTATTGTAAATCTTTGGTTCAAGTCTGCTCGGTCTTTCATCACCAAAACCAATTGAGACATCATTTCCAATTTTAACATTTTCTGCGATAATGGCTCTCTCAATCTTTGTACCTTTTCCGATTGAAGTATTCTTCATAATAATCGAATCTCTTACTACCGCGCCTTCTTCAATCGTGACACCTGCTCCAATCACAGAATTATAAACTTCACCATAAACTTCTGTACCTTCACTGATGATACTTCTCTCAACAACCGCTTTTTCTGAAATATACTGTGGTGGTAAAATATCACTCTTTGTATAAATGCTCCAGAATTCCTCATATAAATTGAATACCGGAATCAGACTGATCAGTTCCATATTTGCTTCCCAGTATGAAGATAATGTTCCAACATCTTTCCAATATCCATTGAACTCATACGCAAATAATCTCTGCTTTTTCTCATGACAATATGGGATAATATGCTTACCAAAGTCACAATTACTCTGATCTGACATCTTTATTAATGCTTCTCTCAGAACCGGCCAGCTAAAAATGTAAATACCCATCGATGCTAAATTACCTCTTGGATTCTCAGGTTTTTCTTCGAATTCTGTAATCTTATTATCCTCGTCAGTGAGAACAATACCAAAACGACTTGCTTCTTCATAAGGAACAGACATCGTTGCAATTGTAACATCCGCCTCATTCGCTTTATGATAATCAAGCATCACCTCATAATCCATCTTGTAAATATGATCTCCTGATAAAATCAGGACATAGTCAGGATTATATGAATCGATATAATCCAAATTCTGATAGATTGCATTGGCTGTACCTGTATACCATTCACTATTACCACTCTTTTCATAAGGAGGTAATACGGTTACACCACCAATATTTCTATCCAAATCCCAAGGAATACCTATTCCAATATGTGCATTTAATCGTAACGGCTGATACTGTGTCAAAACACCTACTGTATCTACACCGGAATTAATGCAGTTGCTTAACGGGAAATCGATAATTCGATACTTACCACCAAAGGCTACCGCCGGTTTTGCTACCTTTGATGTGAGAACTCCGAGTCTGCTTCCCTGTCCGCCTGCCAGCAACATGGCAATCATCTCTTTTTTAATCACGTTATCACCTCGCTGTAATTCTGGTTAGCTAGTCTAACCGTTTTTATGCAATAATTATAACATATAATCCAAAAACTGTGAACTGTTTTTGCATTTTTATTAATAAAATTTGTTATTTTTTTAAATTCGAATTTTCTTTTGTGCTTATTGCATAAATATGCGGAAATTATTTATGCATTTTGGCAATGTGTGTATACAATTATTTCTTTTTTGTGCAAGAAGCAAGGCCAGGCACAACAATATTTCTTTAACATCATTTTATGAATATCTTACCAAAATTATACACAATTTTTTACATCTATTTATATTGACTTGGAGCCATAATTTCATTATAATTATCAAAAATAATAACTGTTACTAGTTTTACGGAAAGGATATTTATGAATACGCAACCCCGAACTATGAATAAAAGCAGACAGCGTGATGCTATTGTCAATTACATTATGACATATCATAATCATCCTACTGCTGATACGATCTATAACGCAATCAAAAAAGATTTTCCCAATATCAGTCTGGGAACGGTTTACAGAAATCTGACCCTATTAACTGAGCTCGGTACAATCAAAAAATTGTCGTGTGGCGGAACATCGGAACATTTTGATGGTGATACAACTCCTCACAATCACTTTATTTGTAATCAATGTGGCAATATCACAGATTTGGATATGGAGAATATCGATTTTATCAACGAACTTGCATCAAAACATTTTGATGGTGAAATTTCCGGACATAACATTTATTTCTATGGTCTGTGCTGCTCGTGCAAAAAGGAAACCACAAAATAATAGCAATTGTATAAGGTATAGCCCTCAACTTCGTTTCAACGGCAGTATGTAAGCAGGCTGCAGCCTGCAATCTATTTAAAGCACCGGCAATATCACTAGTAATTTACTGTTCATTATTGCATTAATGAGATTCGTTTTTTGTTGTATTTTCAAACTGTCATATCGCCGGATGCGGATTTTAATAATATACTCTTGCCATATTTTGTATTCAAGAACAGTACCAGTGTTCCCGGATCCATTTTTTCTTCCTGATACATATTATATGAAATCCGCTGTTATAAGTTCCTTTTATTCCAAAAAATCAAGGGGATCACATGGTTTTCCATCTTTTTTGATTTCAAAGTAGATATTGTCCCCTTCATTTTTATAGTAGCTTGTCGGTTCACCCACCATACCAAGGGACGTATCCTTCGATACTCTGTCTCCTGTTTCTACCGCGATGTCTTTTAACTGCCCATAAGTAATCTCATAACCGTCTCCTACTCCAACTACCACATAATTTCCAATTTCCTCGTTTGTTGATACTTCTTCAACAACCCCATCCACACCTGCTATGACATTGGTGCCATTTTCACTCTGAATCACAATCGCAGGATTACATTTATAACTATTTAGTGTAGGAAAATAAATTGTGCTGTCCATGCTATAATCTAAAATCACATTTCCCTGCACAGGCCATTTCACAGAATTCGTTCTTCCGAATGAATACTCTGAAACTGCTGCCGCTACATCTTCCACATTTTCAGCATCTTCTATTCTTTCCCCTTCCACTACTGTTCCAAATAGATCATCAGGATTCCCATTAACGGATTCCTGTCCTGCTTCTGCCTCATTTCCTGTGACATTGTTTTCATTTTTTTTGGCGCTGTCTTCCAGCCTATTCTCATCTTCCTGTCCATCAAACGTATTATTCAAATTATCCTGTAAGCTTTCAGAATTCCTATTCTCCTGATGGTTTTTCTCATCATCAACATTATTATTCTTTGTTTTTTCATCTTCTTCATCACCATAAGTGTTTCCGTTCATATTTGTGCCCCTATCATCTGTATTTTTTTTCACATTATTTAAATCAACGACATCTTCCGTATCTTTTTTCTTATCCTTTTTTGTAAGAGATGCTACACCAAATGTAATTGCCGAAAGGCATATAAGACAAGCAAATACTGTTAATACGATACCTCTTGTCTTCTTACTTTTTCTAAAATAACCATTCTTCTCTTTCACTACTACACCTATCCTTTCATTGTTTTAGTTAGAAATGTATAGTAGTATTTTCCCCACAATGGTTATAAATATTCTTGAATTTTAAAAATCCTTATTCTAGTCATGAATATCTACTCCTGTATAATAATACTCTAGTATTTCCTGATAATTCTTACCTTCACCGGCCATCTTCTCTGCCCCATAGATACTCAATCCTTTGCCGCACCCTTTTCCTTTTGATACCATCTTGTACCCATCCGCAAACTGTTCAAACGTAAATGCTGTTGATGGAATCTCAAAAAGTTTCTGCCACTCTAAAGCACTTAGGTTTTCTTCTCCTACATCCACACTTTCCACATATTCGCTGTTCTCATTTATATGAAGGGTTATTTTTTCATTAATATTTTCTGTCGTAAGCTCATCACTTATTTTTGTGCTCAATTTTTCAATCAGGCTGTCCGATGTAAAATATAATATTTTCATATAATCTTCTGCCTCTGTATCTGCTTTTGATTCAACACTTTTTAAATATTCGTACTCTCCCTCATTGGTCATTCCGGCACTGATTTCATGATAATACGGAAAAATCGGTTCACCCTGATAATAGATGACTTCTCCATTTGTCTCTTCAATGAGTTTCATTGTTTTATTATATTTACTTTCATATTTTTTACCCCATTTTTTTTCAAGTTCACTATATGTAGTATATGGCAGTCCAAGATTTTCATTTCTGATACTGTCATTTTCATTATTCTGCTCATTCATTTTGTACACAATATATGTCCGTATAATGACGATCATTGCTTTTTTCGTCTCGTCATCATAATCCTCAGGCATTACGGAATACAGAACAAGCGGAATAAACATTTCTATATCCAACTTTTCATTTTCACCATTTCCGGAAACGATGACATTTCTTCCGTAAGGCTTTGGTTCATAAATCTTTAACTGCATCTTTTTTATATGTGTCAAAGTAACGATATATGGAAATAATACAGAAAATAGAATCATCATCGTTGTTATTGTGATACTCATCCTGTTTTTGATTAATAATTGTTTCAACAATTTTGCCCCCTTATTGGTTCTTAAGTAATAAGCCCTCTCTTATATTTCCGCCTTATCTAATATATGGCTGTTAAAATATATTTATGAATAAACAAAAAGACGGACTCACACTACGTTTCATCCGGTGTAAATCCGTCTTATTCTGTTTCTGCTTTTGTATTAATTCTATAGATCAACTGTCACTTTCTCAAGTTTCCATATGTCTCTTACATAATCTTCAATTGTTCTGTCAGAAGAGAATTTTCCAACATTACTTACATTGAGAATCGCTGATTTTGCCCAGCCACTCCTATTTCTGTATGCTTCCTCTACTTTCTTCTGTGCCTCAGCATAAGAATTAAAGTCTTTGAGGATAAAATACGTATCCGCACGGTCTGAACAGTTTGTATTGAGAAGTGAATCATAGATTTCTCTAAACAACTCTGGATTTTCAGGTGAATAGAAACCATTGATCAACTGCATCAGCACTTTTCTGATCTTCATATCACTGTTAAAGATATCCATTGGATTATATCCGCCATTCTGCTCATAATTGATTACCTCATCAGATGACATACCAAAAATAAAGGCATTTTCTTCTCCAACTTCTTCTACGATTTCAACATTAGCTCCGTCCATGGTACCCAGCGTGAGCGCACCATTTAACATAAACTTCATGTTACCTGTTCCGGAAGCTTCCTTACTTGCTGTAGAAATCTGTTCGCTGACATCCGATGCTGCAAAAATAATCTCTGCGTTTGATACACGATAGTTTTCAATAAATACCACTTTCAGCTTTCCATTGATTGATTTATCATTATTAATGACATCTGCCACACTATTAATCAGCTTAATTGTCATTTTTGCTCTTCTGTATCCTGCTGCCGCCTTTGCGCCAAAGATAAATGTTCTCGGATAGAAATCCATATCAGGATTTTCCTTGATTTCATTATACAAATGCATAACATGAAGAATATTTAACAACTGACGTTTGTACTCATGAAGACGTTTTACCTGCACATCAAAGATCGAATTTGGATCTACATAAATACCATTATGTTCTTTGATATACTTTGCGAGTCTGACCTTGTTCTGGTACTTGATCTCCATAAACTCTTTCTGACTTGTCTCACTGCCGGCATAGCTTTCCAGTTTCTTAATCTGCGACAAGTCTGTTACCCATCCGTCACCAATTTTATCTGTTACCCACTGAGCAAGGAGCGGATTGGCATGAAGTAAAAATCTTCTCTGTGTGACACCATTTGTCTTATTGTTAAACTTCTTTGGCATCATCTGATAGAAATCCTTCAATTCCTGATTCTTCAGAATCTCTGTATGAAGTCTTGCTACACCGTTCACAGAAAATCCTGCACAGATCGCAAGATGTGCCATTTTCACCTGACCATCATAAACGATTGCCATCTTTCTGATTTTTTCCTGATTTCCAGGGTATTTTTTCTCTATATCCAAAACAAATCTTCTGTTGATTTCTTCAATAATCTGATAACATCTGGGAAGGAGTCTTGAAAACAGTTCAATCGGCCATTTTTCAAGTGCTTCACTCATAATCGTATGGTTGGTGTAGGCACATGCCTTTGTTGTCACTTCCCATGCCTCATCCCACTCAAGTTTATGCTCATCCATGAGGATTCTCATCAACTCTGCCACAGTAATAGTCGGATGTGTGTCATTGAGCTGGAAAATCACCTTCTCATGAAGATTCCTGATATCTCTGTGGTTATCCATATATTTCTTTACAGCCGTCTGGATACTGGCTGAAACAAAGAAATACTGCTGTTTTAATCGAAGCTCTTTTCCTGCATAGTGATCATCACAAGGGTACAATACTTCAACGATCGTCTTCGCAAGATTTTCCTGCTCTGTCGCTTTGATATAGTCACCTTTATTAAACGAATCGAGCATGAAGTGCTGAATCGGTTCTGCATCCCAGATTCTAAGTGTATTGACAATATTATTGCCATACCCTACGATTGGCATATCATACGGTACTGCTCTTACTGACTGGTAATTCTCCTGAATGAAATTGTCTCTTCCACTGGCATCTCTTTCCACTCTGATATTTCCGCCAAATTTGACTTCACATGCATACTCATCTCTTCGTACTTCAAACGGATTTCCGTTCTTGAGCCAGTGATCCGGCACCTCTACCTGATATCCATCCACAATTTTCTGTTCAAACATACCATATTTGTATCGGATACCACATCCATATGCCGGATAGCCTAATGTTGCAAGTGAATCAAGAAAGCATGCTGCCAATCTTCCAAGGCCACCATTTCCAAGCGCCGGATCAGGCTCCTGGTCTTCAATCGTGTTCAGATCAAGTCCTAATTCCTCTATCGCTTCCTTAATTTCCTTCCTTGCGGAAAGGTTTATAATAATATTTCCCAGTGCTCTTCCCATAAGAAACTCCATTGAGAGATAATACACTGTCTTTGCATCCTGTTTCTCATATTCCTTATGAGTTGCAATCCACTGATCAATGATAAAATCTTTTAACGCATAAGCGACACCCTGATACTTGTCAAGCTGCGATGCCTCATCAAGTGTTTTTCTTGATAACACTTTAACATAATCATTGACTTCCTTTTTAAATTCTGCTTTTGAAAATGTGTCCATGTCTTCCTCCATTCTGCCGTAGCAATTAAAGCTCACTGTATGTTCTGTCCCGCTTCTCATGCTCCTACGATATTTATTCCCATTATAAACACATACCATACTATTTTAGTCCTATATTGCATTTAATTCAATACAAAAATCTTTAAATTTTTGTGAATTGAGGAGGCGCTTAATGGATGGGTAATATTCGAAGGTTTCGTTGAGGCAGACATGGTAACAATCATTTTTCCTTCATAAATCTGATGGCATACGAAAGCAGATAATCTTCCTGCTCATCGAACAACGCTGTAACCGCCGTTTCATCAAATGGAACTTTCTGATCTAACGAAACCCCTGCCACATGGTCCGTTCCCGAATCAATCAAAATATTTCCCTCTCCATCCAATGTAGGGATGCATGAATAAGTAAGCATTCCGCTTTCCAGTGATATACTGTTGACAGCCTGACCGGAACCATTTGATTTTGTAAATCCCATTATCACTACATTAGGATACTCACTCATGGCATACAATAAATGATCGCCCGCACTGATGCACTCTGCATTCACAAGAATGACAATCTGTCCGTCTGCCCACAGATTTTCTCCGTTGTAACTCAAATCCCCATCCGTTACATATTTTCCGGTTGTTTTGTCTACCATGTAGGATGCACTTTTTTCATCAAACTTTCCTACACTCGCATAGGTATGTTTTCCTTGCGGTGCAAACAAGGAAGCAATTCCCATCATCATATGAGGCGAACCACCACCATTATTTCGTAAATCTAAAATGAGATTCGAAACTCCTTTATTTCTTAACTCCGATATTTTTCCTCTCAGTTCTTGCTGCATGATGGAATAGTCAGTGCTGCTATAAGTATCACTGTCATACATCATATGTGATATTCTTAAAAGGGCTGTATCTTCACTTTCCATGGTAAAGCTCAGATTTTCTGCGGCTATCCCCTGGTCTAATATCTGTATGGTATCTTCAAGTCTTGTTATATAAGCACCAATCTTACCGGCAGATACCGTGGTTTTCTCCCCGGAATCACTTAAAAATTGAATGTCAACTGTGTCCGAACCAAGACCTGCCACATAAAGAGGAAGATAAAACTGCCTGTTTTCCTCATCCGGCTGAGAAAAAGCCAGCACTCCCACCTCGTCATAATACTCTAAAGGACTTTTTCCGTTCCATTCCAAAATAATCGTTCCATTATGGATTCCCGCATCAGAAACCATACTTCCCGGTTCAACATTAACAGCGACAAATTCTCCTGATGTTAATCGCATCATGGAAAGTCCATAATCATTTCCAAAAGCCTTTTTACCTGCCTGGCGAATCGCATCACTTCCTCCATCCGGTGTAAACGATACATGTCCATCATAAAATTCCTGACAGAACTCCTGCCATACTACCGCATTATCCACTGCACTGTGATTTTGATTTACCTTTTCAAACTTCGGAAGGTACTCATCATATAAAGCATCCCAGTCAATTCCTTTGTGTTCTGAGAGGATATAATGTTCCTTCATCTGATGAAACCCTTTTTTAAAATCTTTTACATAATCCGGAGCCCTGTAGCCACTATAACCGGTACATACCACGAGCGAGATCAAAACAGATACAATTGCTAAAATACAGCTTAATCTTTTTTTATCACTCTGTTCAAAAAAGAAACCATATAGAAGAATCATCGATGCAAGATAGACGCCAAGCATAGAAATTTCAAAACCATAGAAACCCGCCATATTGATTGCCACAATCGCCGGAACGGCATACAAAATCCTCCACTTGCTGTTTGGTATTTTCTTTGAATAACCGGTAAGCCACAGCAGGAATATTGCAGATGCCATTTCAAATATCACTAAGCCAATATCACCATATATCATTTTTCCTGCCTCCTTAACTTAAATCATCATTCTTAAAAAATATATATCCAATCAACAGAAAGAAACTTCCAATCAGAAGAGAATTTACAATTGTGGAAACAATTGCGGATGTCCCTACAGACGAATCATACACTGTAATAACAGTCGGGCCATCTAATACATTGTAAGTACTGAAACTTCCATAATTCCCCAATGAATTTAAATTTGTTAATCCTAACAGTGAAGACGAGCCATTTCCTCCTTCTGCAAGTATGGAACCCAGCATATAATAGACAAAACCAAGTGTCATGATGATATACTCATTTCGTACCACAAATGACAGAAATATAAATTCACATACTATTCTGAAATATGGAAATATTATAAGAATAAATCTCAAGACAACTCCTTTTAGCCTCATTTTTGTTCCCCATCCAAACAACAGTTTTGCAACTGTCATAGGTAATATAGCAAGAATGAAACCTCCTGTTATGCTGATGATCAATGCCGGTATCACTCTCCCCCAAAATACTTCATACCGTGTATGTCCTGTCATAATTTCATAGTTTGTTGTTTTATCCATAAAATCGGCTCCTGTAACAATTCCTGTGATAATGCTCAGGAAAACTATTGGAGTGAGAAACAATGCTGCTCCCTGTTCCGCAACAAAACTGCTTCCTGTAACATCCGGTCCGTCAAAATTGTTGAGTACAGTAGCAACAATTGTAAATAACTGAAGAAAAAGGATGACAAAGAAAATGCCGTATGATAGTTTACTTTTTCTCAATTGATATAATTGTGATTTTGCTATATTTTTCATTTTTCGTTACACCTCTCTGTTCATTCCAGAAAATTGCTTCGCAATTTTGGGGTTTTCTCTAAGGTATTGCCCCCTCAACTTCGTTTCGGCGGCATGTCGGAAAACCCA
>CACYDA010000311.1 GCA_902773095.1 uncultured Lachnospiraceae bacterium
AGCTTTTCAAGCTAAATTTTACAAAATTGTAAAAAATGAAAAATTCGATAGTGATAAAAGGGAATAAATATGGTATTATAGTTGTATTAGATAAAAATCTTCCTTTTAATAAATTAAAAGAGGAGATTGCTAAAAAATTTAAAGAATCTTCAAAATTCTTGGGCGATTCATCTATGGGAATCACGTTTGAAGGAAGAGAGTTAAATAACGACGAAATCAGGGAGATTCTCGATATTATTTCTGCTAATTCTCAACTCAACATTATCTGTGTAGTTGATCATGACAAAAGCAGAGAAGAACATTTTAAAAAATCAATTGAAGAACATTTAAATGAACTTTCAAAAAATGACGGGCAGTTTTATAGGGGTACTCTCCGTTCCGGTCAGGTGATTGAAAGCGAAGCAAGTGTAATCATTCTTGGTGATGTTAATCCTGGTGCCAAGGTAGTGTCATCAGGTAACGTAATTATACTTGGTTCTTTAAAAGGAACTGTTTATGCCGGAGTTTCCGGCGAATCTTCTTCGTTTGTCGTTGCTCTTGAAATGGAGCCTATGCAAATCAGAATTGGGGATTTTATCGCAAGAGCGTCTGATGATAATAATAAAAAGAGTAAAAAATCAAAAAAACCGGAAACAAAAATTGCTTTTGTGGAAGATGGCAACATCTATATTGAACCACTGAACAAAGAAGTTTTAAATGATCTGCATTTATAATGCATTTTCATTTTTAATTTTATAGAAGTTTAAATTATATTTCTTAACTAACATTAAACAAAGAACTTGGGAGGAATTATCACCATGAGTGAAGTAATAGTAGTAACATCAGGAAAAGGCGGCGTTGGTAAGACAACAACAACTGCCAATGTAGGTACAGGCTTAGCAATGTTAAATAAGAAAGTTGTCTTAATTGATACAGATATCGGTCTTAGAAATCTTGACGTTGTTATGGGTCTAGAGAATAGAATTGTATATAATCTGGTGGATGTAGTAAAAGGCAACTGCCGTGCAAAACAGGCTATGATCAAAGATAAGAAGTATCCAAATCTTTTTCTTCTTCCATGTGCCCAGGCAGGTGATAAAAACAGCGTTACACCTGAAGAGATGAAAGCGTTGACAGATGAACTTCGAAAAGAATTTGATTACATAATCCTCGATTGTCCTGCCGGAATTGAACAAGGTTTTATGAATGCAATTGCTGGTGCTGACAGAGCAATCGTAGTGACAATGCCGGAAGTTTCTGCAATCAGAGACGCTGACAGAATCATTGGTCTTTTAGAGGCAAATGAAAAGAAACGTGCTGATTTGGTTATTAACAGAATCCGTATGGATATGGTAAAAAGAGGCGAAATGATGTCAATTGATGATGTTGTTGAGATTCTTGCCATTGACTTAATCGGAGCCGTTCCTGACGATGAGAATATCGTTATTGCAACAAATAATGGTGAGCCTTTAGTTGGTTCTGACAGCCTTGCAGGACAGGCATATATGAATATATGCAGACGTATTCTTGGAGAAGAAGTACCTTTGCTAGATTTGAACAAAAAACCCGGACTATTCTCAAGATTTTTTAAGAGAGCCAATTAAAAAAGGAAGGAGAAGGAGTTATGGGTATTTTTGATATGTTTAAAAAGAAGCCTTCCGGAGATGTTGCAAAAGACAGACTTAAACTGCTTTTGGTTTCTGATAGAGCAAATTGTTCTCCTGAAGTGATGGAACTGATAAAAAATGATATCATTAATGTAATTAAAAAATACATGGAAATTGACTGTGATGGATTGGATATCCAGATTACCCAAACTGAATCTGAGAGTACGAACGGTGCAGTTCCTGCATTGATTGCCAATATACCAATCAAAGAGGTTAAACACAGTGCTGATCAATAATCCTGTATAATTTAGTTTTATTTTTGGAGTTTGTATGACTAAGATAATAGAAACTTTAAGAAGTTATAAATTTCGTCATTTTAATATTAGATTACTCATCTGGGTTTGTGCGCTGACTGTACTAGGTATTCTAGTGATATCAAGTGCCACCGACTCAGATGTCTATGAAAAGAAGCAGATCTTAGGATTTGGTATGGGATTGTTTGTAGCATTTTTTTTGTCACTCATCAGTTATAAATTTATTCTCAAATTCTATTGGATTTTTTATTTCATCAATCTCGTATTACTTTTATGGGTAAAGTTTAGCGGTTCCTATCATATGGGTGCTACGCGATGGATTGATTTAGGTTTTTTTCAGTTGCAGCCATCTGAGTTAACTAAAATATTTCTAATTTTATTCTTTGCGTTCTACCTTGATAAGTACAAAGATAAAATTAACACTTTTAAAGTGATTGGAAGTTGCGTTATTCTATTTGTAATCCCGTTGTACCTGGTACTAAGTCAGCCTGATTTGTCTACCAGTATTGTGATTTCACTTATTTTTTGTGGCATTATGTATGTTTCGGGATTAAGTTATAAATTCATAGGTGGTGTACTTGCTGTTGCTGTTCCTATCGTAATTGTTTTGGTTTATTTAATTATGCAGCCTGACCAGCATATTCTTCAAGGATATCAGCTGAGGAGAATTACTAGTTTTTATGATAAAAACAGTACGGATCCTGATGTAGTGAATGACAGGCGACAACAGGAAAACTCTGTAATGGCCATCGGTTCCGGTGGACTGTATGGTAAGGGGCTGAATAATAATACGACTACCAGTTTAAAAAATGGTAATTATCTGTCTGAGCCTCAGACTGACTTTATCTTTTGTATCGTAGGGGAGGAACTTGGTTTCATTGGCACAGCAGGTGTTATTATCTTATTGTTTTTAATATCAATTGAATGTTTTCTCATTGGTGCACATGCACCGGATTTAGCCGGAAGAATTATAGCAACAGGCTATGGTGTTTTGATTGTCATGCAGTCTTTTGTCAATATTTCGGTTGTGACTATGTTGCTGCCAAACACAGGTTTGCCGTTGCCTTTCGTAAGTTATGGATTAAGCTCCATAGTGAGTTTGTATTTCGGATTGGGTGTTGTTCTTAATGTAAGTTTGCAGCGTAAGCAGGTTTAGCTTACTTATGTTGCTATTAATATAATGGATATTTAATTTAAGTATACATGTTACAGGTATTTAAATTAAATTTAGAATAGGAGGTTTTTATGAATATTGGATTAGTTGCTCATGATTCAAAAAAGAAGTTAATGCAAAATTTGTGCATTGCCTACCGGGGGATTTTTTGTAAACATGATCTGTATGCGACTGCTACTACCGGCAGATTAGTAGAAGAAGTAACAAATCTGACAATTCGCAAGTTTCAGGCAGGTCATTTAGGTGGTGTAGAACAATTATGTTCACAGATTGAACAAAATCAAATGGATATTCTTATATTCCTGCGAGATCCTTTGGAACCAAAAAAGCACGAACCTGATACTAAGAATATCTTCAGATTATGTGATATGCATAATATTCCGTTTGCTACCAATCTTGCAACGGCTGAACTTCTTATTAAGGCACTAGAACGTGGCGATCTTGACTGGCGTGATGTATACAAATAGTAACAATAAAGTAAACTTCCCACACCATTTAAGCCTAAGTGGTGCAGGAAGTTTGTTTTCATAAGGTGGGATGTTTCAATGATTAATTTGATTACTGCTAATCTGCAATATCCCTTACTCTGCCAAACATGCTGATGAGATAAAGTCCGCATATTCCAACGGCAGCATAAATAATTCTTGATAATACCGTCATATTACCAAATAAAAATGCCACAAGGTCTAATCTGAAAAATCCGATTAGCCCCCAGTTGATTGCTCCGATGATTGCTATCGTTAAAATTGTATAGTCTAATCCTCTTGAGTTCATATTTTTTCATCCTTTCATATATTTATATTGTGGTGATAATTTTATTATTGCCTAAAGATGTAAACTTATGTTGGGAAATTTTACCTGTTAATTTATTGATAATTACATATATCACAATGAAAGGCATATCATGAGATCAAAGAAAAATAAAAGAATTATCAGAATAAAAGGAAATCCAATCAATGTTAATATTGGATTAATTATTTTTATCTTAGTTTTTGCATATTTAGGAATCAGTTGTTTTTTGTACATGCATCGTGAGAAAATTGCAATTTATGAAGTTGTAAAGGGAGAAAGTGAAAAACTTCCAGGCATTACGACAACCGGTATTGCTCTTCGAACCGAAGAAATTGCTACAGCTTCTTCGACAGGTTATATCAATTATTATGTCAAAGACGGAAGTCGCGTTGCCATAAATGAAACAATCTATACTGTAGATGAAAGTGGTTCTTTTTCTGAATTATTAAAAGAAGCTGCTCTTAATGACCATACACTAACAAATGAGAATATTACTGAAATAAAAAAAGATATTACGTCTTTTATTTCGGATTATGATAGAAATAGTTTTGAAAACACATATGATTTTAAGTATGACTTAAATTCAACTCTGATTGAATGTGTCAATTTAAATTCTCTTGATACAATTAATCAGTCACTAATCGAAAGTGGAAATAGTACATTAAATTTAAACACCGCAACTGTTTCCGGAATCATTGAATTTTATACAGATGGTATGGAGAATCTCACAGAAGAACAAATCACGAAAGAGTATTTTAATCAAACAAATTATCATAAAAATACTATTGACAGAGATAAACCAACAGAAGCCGGCAGTCCAATCTATAAGACTGTTACGGATGAATCATGGAAAATCGTGGTTCCTCTTTCTGAAGAAGAATTTGAAGCATATAATGGTGTCGATGTTGTGAATATAGTTTTTCCATCAGAAAAAATATCTACATCCGCTTACTTTAGTCTGATTACAAATGGATCTGAACATTACGGCATACTTGGTCTGAAAAGATATATGATTCAGTTTGCCGGAAAACGTTATGTTGACGTAAAAATTGAAGCTGATACGAAGACCGGACTCAAAGTACCAAAAAGCGCGATTACTGAAAAAGAGTTTTTTACAATTCCATCTGATTACATTACAACAGGTGGGGATTTAAAAGATTCAGGGGTGCTCATTGAACAAATTGATGACAATGGTGAATCTTTAGCCAGTTTTACGGCAGTCGATGTAATTGCCTCAGATGATACAAATTGCTATATAGAAAGCAGCAAAATAACTTCCGGTACGATCATTATGAAACAGGATTCTAATGAAAGATATAAAGTTGAAGGAACGTCAAAACTTCAAGGTGTTTATAATGTAAATACAGGTCTTGCATCTTTTAGATATGTGAAAATTCTATCTGAAAAAAATGGCTATTACATTGTTGAATCAGGAACAAAATATGGTCTTCAGGTATATGATCAGATTGTATTGAATTCTTCTTTAGTAAAAGAGAACCAGATCATTTTTAGATAAATGTTGTATAGGAAAGGATTAAGTAGAATGATTAAAGATAATATTTCTGTGGTAAAATCAAATATTGTTGCTGCATGCAAAAGAGCCGGCAGAGATTGCAATGATGTAACTTTAATTGCCGTGAGTAAGACAAAGCCTGTATCTGACATTGAAGAGGCTTATCAGACAGGTACAATTGATTTCGGTGAAAACAAAGTACAGGAGCTTAACACAAAGTATCCCGTACTTCCCCAAGATATAAAATGGCATTTAATTGGGCATCTGCAGACGAACAAAGTAAAATACATAATTGATAAAGTTACTCTGATTCATTCAGTTGATTCGTTCAAACTTGCAGCACAAATCGATAAAGAAGCTGAAAAATGTGGAATTAATAAGGATATCCTCATTGAGGTAAATGTTGCTGATGAAGATACAAAATTTGGTCTTCGCTATGATGAAACAATCGATGTTGTAAAAGAAATCAGTACTTTAAAATATGTTCATATTAAAGGATTAATGACAATCGCTCCTTATACTGAAGAACCTGAATCGAATCGAATCTATTTTAAAAAATTAAGAGAGTTATCAGAGACAATTTCTTCCTTAAACATTCCAAATGTTGAGATGAAAGAACTGTCTATGGGCATGACAGGTGATTACGAAGTTGCAATAGAAGAGGGAGCAACATTGGTTCGTGTTGGAACGGGAATTTTCGGCAACAGATCCTATCCACAATAGAAAAAAGTATTACTATTTATTTACAAAACCCCATTCTTTGTTGACATATAGTAAAAAAACATGATAATATAGAATATAAATTTTGCATTGATTTAATGCGTTATGGAGGACATTTAAATGAGTTTATTAACTGAAAAGATATTAAATTTTGTAAAATTAAATGATGAGAATGATTACGATGAGGATTATGATGAGGATGAAGATGAATTCGACGCACCAAAAAGAAATAACAGAGTGAAATCTTCTCCTAAATCTTCCTTTGATGAGGATTCTGAACAGACTGAATCTTTTGGAAAATCAACTAATAAAAAAACGAATAAGACTAAGGTGATGCCAATGAAAAATAAAAATGATATGGAAGTATGTGTTATAAAACCATCTACAATTGAAGATGGTTGTGAGATTGCTGATACGTTAGTATCAGGTATTGCTGTTATTCTTAATTTGGAAGGCATTCATGTTGAACTTGCACAGAGAATCATTGATTTCACATCAGGTGCATGTTATGCAATCCGTGGAAATATGCAAAAAGTATCTAACTACATATTTATTGCCTCTCCACCTTCAGTAGAGATTTCCGGCGATGTTCAGGAAATTATTGATAAAAACTCTACTAATTTTTCAGAGTTTTAATCGGTATTCAATAATATTATGAAGGATATTAAAACAGCTGGCACTAGCAGAAAAAAATATATTGTTTTATCAATCATCATTATACTTTTTGTGTTGATTGACCAGTTATCCAAGTATTATGTATCATATAAGATGGATCATAATAAAAACTATGCAGGCATCAAACATATCTTTAGTTTTGAGTATTTAGAAAACAAAGGTGTTGCATTCGGCTTTTTATCCGGTAAGTTTTCTCTTATTACAATATTAGTAATCATTGTAAGCCTGTTCATTTTATATGCAATCTATGTGATTGAAAAATCAATACTGGAATGTCAAAAAATGATATTAAGTAAAATGAAAATTGACAACAAAAATAATGAATCAAAATGTACTAATGATAAGAGCTCTATAAATAATATTCAATCTATAAATAAAATAGACTCTACAAATCATCATTATTCAGAAATAAACCTATTGGATATTGATAAACTAAATAGTGTCATCAAAAAATACACAATACTACAAATAATTTGTGCATTTCTCATATCTGGTTCTGTTGGCAATATGGTCGATCGAATTCGTTTGGGATATGTGATTGATTTTATTAAGTTTGATTTTATTGATTTTCCAATATTTAATATTGCAGATTGCTATGTTACAGTTTCTGTATTTATTCTGTTAATTATGATATTATTTTTTATTTCTGAAGATGAACTACAATTAATTAAGATAAGAAAGTAGTGTAATATTTATGGAAAGCATGTCTAATGATTATGATAAATATATCATAGATACTTTAAATATAGGGAAAAGAATTGATAAATATGTTTCTGAGTTATATGCTGATTTATCAAGAACATATGTCCAGCAATTAATTCAGGAACGTCACATTCTTGTAAATGGACAAGGAGTAAAATCAAATTATAAACTCACATTAAATGATAAAGTTTATGTGAGCATACCTGAGGTTGTTGAACCGGAAATTATTGCTGAGAATATACCTCTTGATATTTTATATGAAGATGAAGATATTATTATTGTCAATAAGCCAAAACAAATGGTGGTTCATCCTGCTAAGGGACATTACTCCGGAACACTAGTCAATGCACTTATGTATCACTGTAAAGACCATCTTTCAGGTATTAATGGTGTATCCAGACCAGGTATTGTGCATAGAATAGATTGTGATACAACTGGAGCACTTGTTGTATGTAAGAATGATTTTGCACATACAAATGTGGCTGAGCAGCTTAAAGAACACTCTATTACCAGAAAATATGTTGCCATTGTCCATAATGTAATCAAAGAAGATTATGGAACCGTAAATGCTAAAGTTGGGCGTCATCCAAATAACCGATTAAAAATGGAAGCAAATGTAACTACTGGAAAAGAAGCAATTACACATTATCGTGTTCTTGAGCGCTTTAAAAACTATACATATATTGAATGTACTTTAGAAACCGGCAGAACTCATCAAATCAGGGTTCATATGTCAAGCATCGGTTATCCGCTTCTTGGTGATTCTGTGTATGGACCTGCTCACTGCCCTTACAAATTAACCGGGCAGACATTACATGCGAAAATATTGGGATTGAGACACCCTCATACCGGAGAATACATGGAGTTTGAAGCTCCTATGCCGGAATATTTTCTGCATTTACTTGATATTTTGCCAAAATAAGAACAATTTAGGCTTTTATGAATTTGCATAATTCTTAAAAGCCCTTGTTATATGCACACGTCCCACATTAAGAAGATTTCGACTACGTCAGATGTGGGGTTGCGCGGCGAGTAGAACGGAAACAAATTCTTAGCTACTCGATTATATAAAATGATATAGGGAGGTGCAATTTTTATGGCGAATCACAAAATAATAACAATAGGAAGACAATTTGGCAGTGGTGGTCATGAAATCGGACAGTTGCTTGCAGAACATTATGGTATTAAATGTTACGACAATGATTTGCTGACTGTTGCAGCAAAAGAAAGTGGACTTTGTGAAGAAATCTTTAAAACACATGATGAAAAACCTACTAATAGTTTTCTGTATTCACTGGTAGTGGATTCTTATTTCGGATATGGTGCCGGACTAGGTATTAATGAAATGCCGTTAGGTCAGCAGGTATTTTTAGCTCAATTTGATACCATCAGAAAAATTGCAAAAAATGAAGATTGTATTTTTGTGGGAAGATGCGCAGATTATGCTTTGCGTGACGATTATGATGTTACAAGCGTTTTTATTACAAGTGATGACAAGTCGCGTATTGATCGAATTTGTAAACGCCACAATGTCTCCGCAGCAAAAGCTCGTGAAATGATGTTAAAAACTGATAAAAAGCGTGCCAGTTATTATAATTACTATTCTGATAAACGCTGGGGAAACAGTTCATCTTACGATCTGTGTATTAATAGTGGCAAAATTGGAATTGAAAATACTGTTAAACTGATTGTTAAGTATAATGATATGAAGTCTGGAAAAGGTTGAAGATAGTCCTAACTATTCGTTAAACTGTGATTTTGCGAATAGTTGGATTTATACTAATACCATCTCTACAAGGCATATACTACTTGTATTTCTACGAAAGTCTACGAAAGGATTGACTTGATTACAATGAAATCTAAATACAATTACCATGACCAGCTTACCATCAATAATAACCTGAAACTACGGGCAATGCTAAAAGAATTACCTTCTTTTTGTATGATGTTCTTTAGAGGGATTGAACCTAGCACATCATCGCGAACACGAATTGCCTACGCATATGATTTAGGGGTATTTTTTAATTATATTAAAGATAATAATCCTGAATACGCTCATACGGAAATTAAGGATTTTTCCATAGACCTCTTAGATAAAATTACAGTTACTGATGTTGAAGAATATTTGGATTACTTAAAAATATACTCAAAAGACGATTCAGAACATACCAATAAAGAAACCGGTATCAAACGGAAGCTATCGTCTCTTAAATCTTTTTATAATTATTACTTTAATAATGAAATGATCAAAGACAATCCGCCTGCTAAAGTTAAAGTTCCAAAATTGCATGAAAAAGAAATTATTAGACTTGATCCGGATGAGGTCGCATTACTTCTTGATGAAGTTGAATCTGGTGATAAACTTACTGAAAAGCAAAAAGCATTCCATGAAAAGACTAAACTGAGAGATGTTGCTCTTCTTACCCTTCTTTTAGGTACCGGAATGCGTGTCTCTGAATGCGTTGGTATTGATATTGATGACATTGACTTTAAAAACTCCGGTATCAAAATCCGAAGAAAAGGTGGTTATGATGCCATCATTTATTTTGGTGATGAAGTAGAGCTTGCTTTACTTGATTATATGGAACAAAGGGAAACAATAACGCCTGTTGAAGGTCATGAAAATGCTTATTTCTTATCATTACAAAACAAACGGATTAGTGTTCGTTCTGTTGAAAATCTGGTGAAAAAATATTCTAAACTTGTAACATCGCTTAAACATATCACTCCTCATAAGCTTAGAAGCACATATGGCACTACTCTTTACAAAGAAACAGGTGATATCTATCTGGTTGCAGATGTACTTGGTCATAAAGATGTCAATACAACAAGAAGACACTACGCAGCTCTTGAGGAAGAAAGGCGACGAAAAGCAAGAAATATCGTACATTTGCGTGAAAAACCAGATCAATAAATGATTAAGATAAACAGATTATCAATTAATTAAAAAACAAATTATGAATTAATTTAAAAAATAAATCGGAATAAGCTGCTATTTCATCTAATATCTGATTTAAATAAAATCAGCAGCTTATTCTGATTCTTTTGTATATAAAACCGAACATTCGTTTTGAACATTTGTTTGATTTTATATTAATATTATGATATAATACCAATATGATTATGTAATTTTTAATTTCACTATATACTCTATTTGAATTAATTCATTGTGAATCTCAGAGGTAAGTAAATTATGTTAGGAAAGGACTGAAATGTAAATTATGGAATACGGGAAAATATCCGAAAAGCAGCAAGAAATACTCGATTATATCAAGACTGAAATTGTTAATAGAGGTTATCCTCCTACAGTTAGAGATATTTGTAATGCGGTCAATCTCAAGTCTACTTCTTCTGTTCATTCTCATCTTGAAACACTTGAACGTGAAGGCTATATTCTAAGAGACAAAACAAAACCACGTGCCATTGAAATTGTAGATGATTCCTTTAATATGGCAAGACGTGAAATTGTTAATATTCCTGTTGTAGGTCGTGTTGCTGCCGGCGAACCAATCCTTGCTGTTTCGAACATTGAAAGCTATTTTCCAATACCTGCAGAGTTTCTCAGCAATCATATTACATTTATGCTCCGGGTAAAAGGAAAAAGCATGATTAATGCCGGTATTTTCGACGGCGATACAATTCTTGTCGAAGAATGCAGTACTGCCCACAATGGCGATATTGTAGTTGCTTTGATTGATGATTCTGCTACAGTGAAAACATTTTATAAAGAATCCGGACATATTCGTTTACAGCCGGAAAATGATACAATGGAACCAATCATCGTAAATGATTGTCAGATTATTGGTAAGGTAACAGGATTGTTTAGAATAATGAAATAATAATACAATTAATTTCCCCCGGGAATTGATAAAACATTACGAATTATCAATCCCCGGGGGAAAAACTATTGTCAACTCATTATTACTATTTCTTATTTCAACTCTTCAATTTCTATCGTATTGCCGTCCTGCCATAATCTTTCAAGATCATAGAACAATCTGTCTTCCTGATTGAATACATGTACAATAATATCACCATAGTCTAATAAAACCCAGTTTGCTGTGGAATATCCTTCAGTGTGTCTTACAAAAACTTCTTGTTGATCGAGTTTTTCTATTACATTATCAACAATCGCCTGCACCTGGCTTTTATTGTTAGCTCCTGATATGATCAGATAATCCGCAAGTACTGATACCTTCGAAATATTGATGATTTTGATATCAATCCCTAATTTATCATCTACTGCATTATATATTTCTTTCACTTTATCAACTGTGTTCATATGCTTACCTCTTCTCTGCTTAATATTTTAATCTTCATCTCTTTTTTCTATAATTTCCTTATAATACTCATATGCTTTTAGCGTATGTGTATCCATTTTTTTATTCTTATCATTTAAATATTTGACAGTATCCCTCATAATTACAAATACAGCCATATCAATATCTTGAAAGGCTAGTTTTCTAATTGTCGGAAGATTCTCTGCCTTATTTCTGTTTGGTTCAATATAATCTGCCACATAAATTATTTTTTCAAGCATGGACATATCCGGAGAACCTGTTGTATGCTTTAAAATTGCATTGATAATCTCCATATCATTGATTCCATACTTGTCCATAGCGATATAAGCTCCTACTTTTGCGTGCAAAAGATATGGCTGTTCTTTTTCAATTTCTGAAATATTGATATTATGTTCTATACACTTTTTGATTTTCTTTTCATCAGACATACATTTCGCACAATCATGCAATAATCCGGCCATCTCCGCCTTTTCGAGACTGATTTCATATCTCATTGCAAGACACATCGCTGTATAGGCCACCCCCAGCGTATGCTCATATCTGTCTTTATCCAACGCAGTTTTCAAATCCTTTTTAATGTTCTTTAGATTTTTAACCATTTATCTCTAGCCTTCTTTCTGTATTTTCAAAACCATCCGGGAAATCATTTTGATATTTCATTTCAATCGATCAACACGATAAAAATATCACGTTTGATATAAATGATGAGTACTGATATATTCTTCTACTGATTCAGGAATTAAATACTTAACAGATTGATTCTTTGCTACACAATTTCTAATATATGTCGAAGAGATACATACAAGAGGCGAATTGATATAAAATATTTCGGCATGATATTTCAATGATAAATATTCCTTCATAGCGATAATCTTTTCGTTAGAATTATCTCTGTCAACAACAACCATTTTACATAACCGGAAGATTTTATCAGGTTCATGCCACTTTTCTATATCCAATAAAGAATCCGCACCTACAATAAAATAGATTTCAATATGATCATATTGCTTTTTTATCAATTCCAATGTATCTGATGTATATATTATTCCTTCTCGTTTTAACTCAAAATCAGAATAAACAAATTTTTCGTTATTGTCAATAGCAACCTTTACCATATCCAGACGTACCCCTGCATCAGATATAAGATTGGAAGATTTATGTGGTGGATTTCCGGAAGGCATAAAAACAATTTGATCCAATTGAAGTTCTGACAAAGCTGATTGTGCCATAATCAGATGTCCGATATGAATCGGATCAAATGTTCCACCCATTATTCCAATTTTTTTTATTTTATCCATCAGACTTTCCTCATCTCTTTTCAAATTGCAAACTACAATTCCTATTTTATTTTATTCAGTTCAATTTTAGGATTGTTTTTTGAAGCTCTATATAATACGATTTTTCTTCCCATTACATGTACCACTTCTGATTTCGTACGTCCTGCAAGTGTATCTGCCAATGCTTTTGGATCTTCCATACAATTTTTCAGAACTGAAATTTTAATCAGTTCTCTTGCCTCCAACGCTTCGTCAATACCTTTTGTAAATTCAGGGGTAATCTCACTCTTACCAATTTGATAAATCGGCTGCATTGTACTCGCCAGACTTCTTAAATACGCACGTTGTTTACTTGTCATCTTTGTCATCTTTGTCATCTCCTTCTCTGTTGCTATCCTCTATTCACAACAATATTGTCCACAAATATTTTTTCATATTCACTGCTCATTTTTTATCCTCCTTATAGTTGACATAAAATATTTATGTTAACTATAAGGAGGATCATACTATTTATAATAATCAAATTCATGTCCATAAATCTTTACGGTATCACCATCTTGAATTCCTAATTCCTCAAGCATATCCAAAATTCCATTATCTTTCATAAAATTCTGGAAGAAAATGAATCCTTTCTCTGCCTCAAGATTTGTATAACCTAGCATCTTTTCAATTCTCGGGCCTTCTATTGAATACAAACCTTCTTCCACCTTTTCCACAGTAAACGGATCATCTGGATTATCGAGAAATTGATCCGGAAAATATTCCTGTTCAAATACAACCGGCTCACTATCCATATTTTCCAAAAGCTCATTAACATAATACAAAAGTTCCTTGAGCCCTTTTCCACTCACCGCAGAAATGGCAAAAACCTTGATTCCCTTAGGTTCAAATTCTTCTCTTAATAGTTCAACCGGGCTTTCTTCTTCGGAATAGATGGCATCTGTTTTATTCGCCGCAATCACTTGAGGTCGTTCTAACAATGCCGGATTATATGCCTTCAATTCTTCATTAATCTTATTGATATCATCAATAGGATCACGCCCTTCAATAGAAGCAGCATCCACAATATGAATTAACACCTTTGTTCTTTCAATGTGCCTTAAAAACTCATGCCCAAGACCTACTCCTTTAGCAGCACCCTCGATTAAGCCGGGAATATCTGCAATCACAAACCCCTTTGAACCATCCAGGTCAACAACTCCCAGATTAGGATTTAATGTTGTAAAATGATAATTGGCAATCTTTGGCTTAGCATTTGTTACCCTTGATAAAAATGTTGATTTACCAACATTCGGATAACCTACCAGTCCTACATCCGCAATTACTTTCAATTCCAAAATTACATAAAGCTCTTTGGAAGGCTGCCCGGGCTGGGCATATTTTGGTGCCTGCATCGTCGCCGTTGCGTAATGCTGGTTTCCTTTGCCACCGCGGCCACCTTTTAAAACTGTCACTTTCTTATCTGACGATGACATATCCGCAATCACTTTACCCGACTCTGCTTCTTTGATAATGGTTCCTAATGGCACCTTTATGATTAAATCATTTCCGTCTTTTCCGTGTTGATTTCTTTTTGCACCTTCCTCTCCGGGCTGTGCAACATATTTCCTGACATGCCTAAAATCAGTAAGAGTATTAAGACCTTCGTCAACAACGAAAATAATGTCTCCTCCACGGCCTCCATCACCACCATCAGGTCCTCCGGCAGGCACATACAATTCTCTTCTAAAACTAACATGTCCGTCCCCACCCTTACCTGACTTAATAAATATTTTCGCACTATCTGCAAACATGATTTCACCATGCCTTTCTATTTGAATTTCTGTGGTCATCACAGTAATCGGATAATCTCTGTATCATCAAAAAAACTATCAAAACTTATCCGGTAACTGTAACCCATATTTTAAAGAATGACTAATTTAAAAAAGGCCTCAAACCAACCAAATGAATTGATTTGAAGCCACACCATTATTCTGCTACTGGAACGATAGAAACCTGTTTTTTATCTCTACCTTTTCTTTCAAATCTAACAACACCATCTACTAATGCGTATAATGTGTCATCACCACCACGTCCAACATTAACACCTGGGTGAATCTTTGTTCCACGCTGTCTATAAAGAATATTTCCAGCTTTAACAAACTGTCCGTCTGCTCTCTTTGCACCTAATCTCTTAGATTC
>CACYDA010000312.1 GCA_902773095.1 uncultured Lachnospiraceae bacterium
CCAACAGAAGAAGCGTCATCAGAAGAGAAAGCTCCAACAGAAGAAGCGTCATCAGATGCCATTGAGTTTTTTAATGGTGGAATTGATGAATTGACAAAAATGTTTGAGGATGTCAACAAAAGGGATGAGTTGATTACAGAAATTAAAACATTGGCAAGTGAAGGGAAAAAACTGGAGAAACAGCTTTCTGATGAAAAAAAGAGTTTTGAGTCAGATTTGAACAAGACGGTAGAAAGCGAAAGAGAAAAGTATGTTTCACAGGAAAACAAGGTAATCAATGAAGCTGCTGCCGAATTGAAAAAAGTGAAAAATGAAAGAAGCAAAGCAAAAGAGCGGGGAGTAAGAGAAAGAATTGATAATGAGACAGCTCAATTAATAGCAGAGAATAAAGGTACGAGACGGTATATCAGAAAAACGTTGAAGGAAAACGGATTACCGGCATGTTGTGATACAAAATGGTTTTATACATTATATTGTACACAGTCATTTTTGGAATGGATTGTCAAGATTCTTGTTTTTGCACTAGGTCTTGTTTTGATTCCGTGGTTGGTGGTTGAAATCGTAGACCCATGGTTCTTTTTGAAGTTTATTTTGTGGGTAGTAGTTGCAGTTGTATTTATTGCCATTTATATGACGATCTTTCTCGTTACGAAGGATAAAGATAATGGTACGTTGGAAGAAATGAGGGAATTTAGGGATAAGATCGATGATAATAATAAGGCAATCAAAAAAATTAAGAAAAACATCAAAACAGATCTGGATGAAAGCCAATATAATCTTGAAAAATATGATTTGAAAATGCAGGATTTGCAGAACAGTCTTGACAATGCAACATCATCCAAAGAACAAAAACTGAAAGTGTTTGAGGAAGTAGAAAAGCAGAAAGTGATTGATTCCATCAATGCAAAACATGTTCCGTTGATCGAAAGTAAGCAAAAAGAGATAGATGAGAAAGCAGATTTATATCAGTTGAAAAGCAGCGAGTTTGGGCAGCTTAGCAAACTAATTGAAGAAAAATATGAAAAATATCTGACAAAACCATATACGAATGCAGGATGCATCAAAAATATGATTCAGATGGTTAATCAAAATGGCGCGGCGAATATAGGAGCAGCGTATGCGATGGTAAAAAATCAAAAATAATGAGGAATGATAGGAAAAAATGTAGAAATGTTTTATGCATATGTCATATGATTTGACATGTTTTTCATTCCTCTTATGGTAATATAGTAGCTGTAATATCAGATGAGATGATATTACAGCTATTTTATTATGTAGTGAAAGGGGAGCATAGAGTTGATTGAAATAATTTATCAGGGTGAAGAAGAGATGGCAGAACAAAAGAAAGATTTAAAGCTACCTAAAAATGTCAGACAAATAGGGGATGTAGGACAGGAAAATAAAAAAATCTATGTGGAAGATTATGTGATGAGTTATGTAAAGCATTTTAGCAGCAGGAATTTGAAATATGGTGTACTGCTTGGAAATGTGATCAAACAAGGGGGCAACACATATTTATTTATCAGTGGGGCAGTGTGTGCAAAGCCGGTGCTCGATAATGAAATCCAATTTGATGAGGATGTATGGACAGGCATATACGATGATATAAAGTCGTTTTTTGATCATGTGGAAATAGTGGGATGGTTTTTGTCGATTCCGGGAATGTTGGCAGGAGATATGGCAAATATTCAGAAAATACATTTGGACAATTTTGCCGGAAACGATAAAGTATGTTTCATTCTTGACAGAATTGAATGTGAGGATACATTTCATATATATCAAGATGGGGGAATGAAAAAGATAGAAGGTCATTATATTTATTATGAAAAAAATATGGACATGCAGTCATATATGATGGTAAATGAAGAGAGTAATGAAGTACCGGCAGAGTATGAACAGAGTAAAAAGAAAAATATTAATGTGGCGGTACATAGATTGTTATATGGAATTGAAAAGGAGTCAAAAAAACAGGATGGGGATGTCTCTACAGCATCAGAACCAGGGAAAACCGGTAAAAGATTTGGAAAGAATTATTTGGAAATCAGAGAAGAGGGAATAATGAAAAAGAAGAATAGGAAAAGCAGGCAAAATAAAAATGAAAGATTAAACGAAAAGGTTAGTAACAAGATGAATGACAAAGTGGCGGATCAAATCAATGATAAGATGAATGACAAAGCGGCGGATCAAATCGATGACAAGATGAATAGCAAGATGGCCGACAAGATGGATGAAAAGAGCAATGACAAGATCAATTATCAGATGAATAGCAAGATGGTAGATCAGAATAATGAAATAAGGAATTTGAATCATTATGAAGAGACAAAGGAGCAAACAAGTGTTAATCGTGAAGAACAAAAAAATATGAATTCGAAAGTGAAAGTGAGTATTGCTACAGAAAGTGCTGCAGAATTACCGGCAGTAGAAAGAAAAGACAATAAAGAAAGAATAGAAACAAAAGGAAGCGATGTAAAACTGAATATCAGAAAATCAAATTATAAAAATGAGAACAAAGTAATTCCGGAAGTGAAAAATGAAAAAGGTTCGGTGGAACAATTAGCAGAAGAAAAGAAAAGACAGGCTCCATTATTTGCCTATTCCGCATCCTCTTTTATTCTGATTGCGATATTGCTTGGTGCAATTTCCGTAATCCATACTTCGGGACAGATTAAAGATATCAAAAATATGGTCAGTAAGATGGCAAATGCCGGAGTGACGCAAAACCCTGAAAATGCCAGTGAAGGTCAGAGCGTAGTAAATGATTCCAATAATCAGGATCAGGAGAATGTTCACAAAGAAGGTGGAGCAACAGTTGAAATTGTAGATGCAGCGGCAGATGTCACAACAATAGGTGAAGGTGACGGAAAGAAAGAGAATGATACTACTGAAAACAATGCGGGCGCTCCTTCTAAATCAAGTGAAAATGAAATATCAGGTGAAAATAATAAATCCGGCGATGGCACAGAAAAAAATGATTCGAAGCAGGATGAAAATAATGACCAGAATCCACAAAAGGGTGAAAATGAACAGAATAGTGATCAACAAAATGAAAAAGAAAGCGCCGCACCTTCCGGCGGTGATGAAGCGAATAATGAGAATAATGGGAATAATGAGAATAAGAAGGAAGAACAGGAAGCATCCGTTGAACCGCAATACTATACTGTTAAAAAAGGAGATTCCCTCTATTCCATCAGTAAACTGGTATATGGTGATGTTAGCATGATTGATAAAATAAGAGAAGTAAATCATATGCAGGAATCAGATGAAAACATTACAATTGGACAAAGACTTTTACTTCCATAAAGAAAATATCTGTGGTATACTTATAGAGTTAAGACGGTTTGGATAAATGAGGTAGGTACGATGAATAAAAAAATATATGAAAGTGTTTTTTGGAGAAAGCGAAAAATAATTATACCATGTATGATTCTGTTGATTGTGGTTATTTGTTTTTATGTCTATATAGTAAGAGAAAAGAACAAGGTATTTAAAGATTATAAAGTAAAGAACAGGATAGAAGTGGATGGAAAGATTCAGGCGAAATACCAGCAGTTTGGAGATGGGGTACTAAGGTACAGCAATGATGGAATATCTTACTATCAGGATGGAAGAGAAGTGTTCAACAAAGCTTTGCAGATGACGTCACCGTTGATTGATGTACGAGGAAACTATATTGTTATGGCTGAAAGAAAGTCAACCCAGATCAGTCTTATTGATAGTAAAGGAAATCAGGTAAATGTGACAGCGACACATTCTGTTATTGATGTCACAGTGTCAAAAAACGGAGTAATTGCAGCAATCCTCGATGACGGTACAGCAAATTATATAGAATTGTATGATAAGAATGGTGTAAAACTTGTGAGTGGACGAACCGTCCTTGAGGGAGATGGTTATCCGATCGCAATCTCATTGTCTGAAGATGCGACAAAGTTGGTGGCTTCTTACCTTGCCGTTTCAGAAGGGCAGGCACAGTCGAAGGTTATTTTCTATAATTATTCATCCGTTGGAGAAAATGAAGTAGACCGTATCGTAGGTGGTTTTAACCAATATAAAGATTCGATTGTCCCTGAGGTAAAGTTTATGAATAATTGGACGGCGGTTGTTGTGGGAGATAATCGGTTTACAATCTATCATATTGACGAAAAACCAAGTATCCAATTTGAACAAGAATTTGGTGAAAAGGTGGAGACAGTTTTTTATAGCGGAAAATATATAGGGATTGTATTTGAAAGTAATGACCAGTCCTATGAACATGTGGTAAAGGTATATGATAAAAAGGGTAACAAGATTTATACAAAGTCCACTGATTTTAATTATTCAGATATTGCCTTTGCGGGTGAAAATATTATAATGAATGACGGACAGACATGTCTGATGTACTCATTCAAGGACAAGGAACGGTTTAACAAGGCGTTTGAGACACACATTGTAAAATTGATACCGGAATCTGACAGAAAGATGATACTCGTAAGTGATAGTGAGATTCAAGAGATTGAATTGAAATAAAGATAAAAATTAATACACAGGATGGAAATGCGATGAAAACAGAGATATTAATATTAGCAGGAATCATAGTGTTTTTGCTCATCATGTTCTATATTGGATTTCGTAAAGGAGCGATTGCAATAGCATTATCAATTGCCACTACCATTGTATCAATCGTATTGTCGATGGCAATGGCCGGACCGATTGAACTGTTGATCAAAAATACAAACATTAAAGAAAAGGTAAATGAGCAGACAAGAAAATATGTTGAAAAATATGTAACACCTGAGATTGATAAGTCGCAGCAAAAATTACAGGAAGAAGCTGTCAAGGAAATGAAGCTTCCGGAATCGATCCAGAAAAAGCTGATCGATAATAATACTGTAGAAAAAAAGATAAAAATGGGAACAGATACATTTACAGATTATCTTGTTGCATCACTTACCAATATTTTAATCAGGGCAATTGCGGTGATTGCATTATTTATCATTTTTAAAATTGTGTTACGAGTTGTAGTACATGTACTGGACCTTGTAAGCAGGCTGCCAATCATCAATGAAGTGAATAAGTCTGCCGGGGGAGCAGTGGGTCTTGCCGAGGGAATCCTGATTCTATGGATGGCTTGTATTCTTTTGACGGCATTTGCCGGAACCAATACGGGTCAGCAGATTTTTACAGCGATTAGTAATAATCGTATCTTAAGTTTCATATATAATAATAATTTACTAATGAATTTTATTTTATAGAAAATCATGGAAAATGATATAAAATGATA
>CACYDA010000313.1 GCA_902773095.1 uncultured Lachnospiraceae bacterium
TTGAAATCATCATCATTCAATAGAAAAAAGAGTAAGAACGTTCATTTTCAAATGGGTTTGAAGTGGACGTTCTTTTAGGGTTAAAAACATTGAAATGAAAGTGATGTTATGGAGAAAATTAAAAAAGTATCAATCAGTGAATTGCACGATTTTAAAAATCATCCTTTTAAGGTTGAAAAAAATATGGAATTGTGTGAATTGATGAATAGTATTGAAAGAGAGGGTGTGTTGGTATCGCTTCTTGTAAGAAACAATCTGGATGGTAATGGATATGAGATAATATCTGGACATAGGAGAAAAGAAGCAGCATTATGGGCAGGAGAAAAAGAAGTACCTGTTGTAATCAGAGAATTAAATGATGATCAGGCAGTGATAGCTATGGTGGATTCTAATCTTCATAGGGAGAATTTGAAACCGAGTGAAAAGGCATTTGCATATCGTATGAAATTAGAAGCAATGAAACATCAAGGAAAGAAAAAGACAATAGATGATTTAACTTCGGATCAAGTTGAGCCGAAGTTAGATGAAAATGATTTAGATATAATGGATGCCTTAAAAATGAGAAGTAATGAAATACTTGCCATGCAGACTGGAGAGACGGTGGCTCAGATTAAAAGGTATATTCGTTTGACATATTTAATATCTAAGATATTGGATATGGTTGATGAAAAAAAGATTGCTTTTTCAATTGCGGTAGAAATATCGTATTTAAGTGAAGAGGAACAGTATGAGTTATTTGCTGTTATGGATTTAGAGCAATGTACTCCTTCATTGTCGCAGGCTAATAGATTGAAAAAAATGGGTAAAAGCGGAAATTTAGATATGGATGCTATTTATTCTATTTTGGAAGAGGAGAAACCGAATCAAAGGGAACAAATAAAAATTAGAGCTGACGATTTGGATAAATATTTGCCGGATGATTTTACGCCTAACCAGAAAGTGGAGTTGATTTTAGATTTAGTGAAAGAATGGCATGATAGGCAATGTGAAAATACAAAGGGAACAGTTTGTTGTAAAAAATGAAATTGAAATTATTAGTATGAATATTTGATGCAAAATTTACACGCAAATATTGTTGCAAGTATTATTACTCATTGATATAATAATAGTAATTAAATGGATTTGTTTTTGGTTGATATATGAAATGGAGGAATTGTTATGCCAAATATTAAACCGGTGTCTGATCTTAGAAATTACACGGAAGTATTAAAAGAAGTAGATGAATGTAATCGTGTTTATTTGACACGTAATGGTCATGGTCAGTATGGAATTCTTACGATGGAAGAAATTGATGAGCTTGATCGATATAGAGCAGCTTATACATTGTTTTCAAAATTGAAAAGTGCGGAAGAACGTGCAGATAGAGAAGGATGGATTTCGGCAGATGACTTGGAAAAAGAACTGGGGGTATAGAATTTGAAGAGATTGGAATATTCACCAGATGCGGCACAGAAGTTGCGGAATATTAAGCGTGATGTAACTTTGAACTTCGGCACAGACGTTGCAAAACGTGTGGTGTCAAATATGACGAAAGCGTTGCGAAGGTTACAGAAGTTTGAAAAATCAGGAATATCGGTGGAGAAGACGCTGGGAGTGCCATGTGATTACTTAATGGTATATACAGAGCATAACTATGCGTTTTACAGGATCACGGAAGAGACTATTTATATCATAGATATTTTACATGAAAGAGAAGACTTTATGTGGAAGTTGTTTGGAGTGCAAACAACTTCCAGAGAAACGGAAGATTACTGGGATGAATAAAAACAAAGAGAAAGATACGATGAATGTATAAGATGGAGCTGTTGTTTTACGAATTTTTATTCGTTAAAGCACAGCCCATTTTTTTGATTATAAAAAACATCATCAGTCGGTCTTTTCGGTTTGAATTAAAGGAGACCTCCTCAGCGATAATATCATTTGTTTTATTTATTATCAATTACATTTTAAGATAATCAGCTAAAGCTTTTATATCTAAAAGTGGTGAACAAAAACATACATGTTTCGATCAGAGTTTATTAAACAACAATAATCCCAAAGGGGTGTTACCCTCTGGGATTTATTAGTTGAAAAAATTCATGTTGAGGTATGCATCATCTAAATCATCTTGTGCAATTCCCAAATAACGTTTCGTAACTCGATAATTAGCGTGGTTATATACATCCATAATAATGACAGGTGAGACAGATTGACTTGACCATGTATGATATCCCCATGTTTTTCTTAAAACATGACAGGCAATTTTGGCATCAATTCCTAAATTCTTACATGCATTATTCATTATTCGCCAAGCCTGTTGTCTGGTAATTGGTGAAGAATCTCCGTTTCTGCTGGCGAAAATCCATTTGCCTTTCCGATGAGGATAATAAAGACGTAACGCATCAATTGCACATTTGTTTAAAGCGATGGTTTTCGTTTTATTGTTTTTTTGCTCTGTTATAGTAAGGTGGGTATGAAATTGGTGATGTATTTCATCGTAGACATCTGACCATTGAAGTTTTAGAAGATCACTAATACGAGGTGAATTGACATGGTAATGTGGCAGCTGCAAGGGGATAAAGAAGCTGCAAAAGCCTTTGTCGGAGATGACGCAGAACTGTTGCATAACGAATTATATCAAGATCAGCGGATAGATATGGAGAAAACGGAATGAAATTCAAGGAACTTCCACTCGAATGGAGAATATCTATAATATCTATGAGCGTTTCGGCTACCCTGCTGCTGACGGCTCTGATCGCTTATGTGTACAGCACCATAGGCTCTTTGCTCCATGTGATGATAGGGTAAGGTGATGTTATGAGATACAAGGAACTGCCAAAGAAA
>CACYDA010000314.1 GCA_902773095.1 uncultured Lachnospiraceae bacterium
AGTGCTGGGTAAAAATGGCTTAGTATATGCAGCACCGGATTTAGTGATTCATTACATAATTAATCATCAATATTTACCACCAAAAGAGTTTATTGATGCGGTTATGAATGGTCCGAAACCTGGAGGTGAAGAATATCGTGATATGGTGAAAGGAATGTATGAATATATACACAAATATGTGTACAAACATGAACATAAAGTAAATGATGAGTGTCCCTATTGTGGCAGTAATTCTCTAAGTTATCAATATACTGTAAAGAAAAATATAAATTATGAAAATAAAATAGTGGTAGTAGACAGGAATGAAGTGTCAGAGGCTTATCATAAGGATGATGTATTTTATTCTATATGTCAAAGATGTGGACGTATGTTTGAAGCCAAAGTACTTAAGAGTAAGAATGAAGAGATGGAAAGAAGATTAAGGAAAATGCAAAATAATGGCGAGTGACTTTGAGTATTATGAAAATTTATATTGGTAGTAGAAAGTGCTATGCAATATGGTGATGAAGGTGAATGGAAGGCGAATTGAATTGTAAATTTTACTTGACTTATTGAGCTTGGATTAGTATAATAGTGGAAGTTCTGATGAACAAAAACAGATATGATTTGCGGATGTGGCGGAACTGGCAGACGCGCTAGACTTAGGATCTAGTGGGACAACCGTGCAGGTTCGATTCCTGTCATCCGCACTAATAATGAATTATTCTTATAAAAATTAATCGATTGAGATTGATTTTTTTTCTTTTTTTATCCAAAATTCCTGCATCAAATTCCAATCATAAAAATTCAATGAAAAACAAAAATATAGGATTGCCAAAAAACGACAATATGTGATATGTTTACTATAGTAATATTTCAAAAAACGCCTGTAGCGTTCTTATAATGAAAAGAGTGGAATTAAAGGAAGTTTGATACATGAAAGAACGACAAAATTTAATTGTAATGTTAACTCATAATGATAAAACTGTTGATAACGCATATGAAGCATTTGAAAAATGCAAGAATGCCAAAGCAGGATTTTTCGGAATGAAAGAGGAACCATTATCTTTAGAGGAAATGAAGAAGTTATTTGGATACATAAAAAGTTTTGGAAAACAGACCTTTTTAGAGGTGGTGGCCTATTCGGAAAAAGAAGGATTAGACGGAGCAAAAATGGCGGCAGAATGTAAATGTGATTATCTTATGGGAACAAAATATTTCGATTCAATTAATGTGTTTTGTAAGGAGAACCAGATAAAATACATGCCATTTATTGGGGAGGTTTTAGAGAGACCTTCTATTCTTGAAGGAAATATTGATGAGATGATCAGGGAGGCGAAAAAATTATTAAAAAAAGGTGTTTACGGATTTGATTTATTAGGCTACCGATATACCGGTAATGCAGTAGAATTGAATAAACGGTTTGTCTCTGAGATAAATGCGCCGGTGTGTATTGCCGGCAGTGTCAATAGTTATCAAAGACTCGATGAAATAAAAGATGCCAATCCGTGGGCATTTACAATAGGTGGCGCCTTTTTTGAACATCAATTTGGTGATGATTTTGAAGAGCAAATCAACAAAGTATGTGAATATATGGAAAAAGCCATTGTTCAATCATAACCGGAGGGCAGGATGTTTAGAATTTTTTATCCTTACGAATATGTAGACAGTGTATTTTCGATTGATTATAACGAATTATATAACAAAGGATATAGAGGAATCATTTTCGATATTGATAACACATTGGTGCACCATGGTGACGATTCCACAAAAGAAATCGATGAGTTATTTAAGAGGATTCAGAAAATTGGATTAATCACCTTTTTATTATCCAACAATGATGAAAAAAGAGTAAAAAGATTTCTTAAAAATATTGATTCGCTATATCTGTGTGATGCACAAAAACCAAAAACAGAGAATTATTTAAAAGCGGTAGAAATGATGAATATCACAAAAAAGGAAACGCTTTTTGTGGGAGATCAGATTTTCACGGATATCTTAGGAGCGAATCGAAGTGGAATTGCCAGTGTTTTGGTGGAATATATAAAAATTGATGGTGAAACGAAGATTGGAAAACGAAGACAATTAGAGAATATTGTTTTAAAGATGTACCTGAAAAATAGAAAGTATCAACACAGACTTGGTGGAATAGTGAGGAGAAATACGTAAGTATGTTATTTGGAATGAAAAAAAATTTTAGTGATATCAATCCTTTTTTTTGGACAATTTCTACTTACAAAGGAATTTTGATACGAAACATAAGTGACTTTTTTAGTAAAGAAAAATTTGCCCGAACAAAGCAGAAGAAAAAACTGGAAAATCTTGTATATACACACAGTTCAACTTTGATTAAAAAAGGAAAAGGTATTGATATAAGAACCCAGAAAAATAAAGCAGTTAATATAAAAATTGCTTCTAGTCATATCAACGGAATTATCATTCAACCGGGAGAAGTGTTTTCTTTTTGGAAAACAGTTGGTGCGGTGAATAAAAGAAAAGGATATAAAGAGGGGCGTGTCATTAAACAAAACAAACTCGTTACCGGTACAGGTGGAGGGTTATGTAATTTAGCAAATACAATTAATTATATGATTTTGCACAGCCCGTTGCAAATCGTTGAATTTCATAAACATTCGGATGCATTAGCTTCTGATATCGGACATAGGGTACCGATGGCGAATGGTACATCTGTTAGTTATAATTATATTGATTATCGATTTAAGAATAATACGGATTATGACGTGCAAATCATATTGTGGTGTGATGATGAAAAACTCTATGGTGAATTGAGAAGCGAGAAGGAATTTCCTTATCGCTATGAATTAATGGAAGAAGGACATCATTTTGAAAGAAAAGAGGGGCAATACTATAGAGTATCTAAAATCTATAAAAATACGATTGAGAAGGAAACAGGAAAAAGGCTCAATAAGGAACTGATCTGGGATAATCATTCATTGGTGATGTTTGATTACAATTTGATACCAAAAGATGAATTGAAAGAATAAATTTCAAGAATAAATTGTATAAAACGGTTATTTTTGTGCTTGGAGTGCATATAATAATTTCAAAGGGAAGAAAAAGAGGTAATTATGTGCGGAATAGCCGGATTTTTAAATTTTAAAGCAGATTTTTTGTATAGGGAAGAAGAGTACAATCATGTGCTGAAAAAGATGTGTGATGTATTATATCATCGTGGACCTGATGAGAATGGAAGGGTTTTATCGAAGTGTTATGGGCTCGCACATACAAGGCTTTCTATCAGAGATTTAGATCATGGAAAGCAGCCAATGACCGCAGTGGAAGGCGGTAATACATATCGAATCGTATACAATGGTGAAATTTATAATGCAGACGAGTTAAGAAGAAATCTTAGTAGTCGTGGATGGAAGTTTGAAACAACATCTGATACGGAAGTCATATTAATCGGGTTTATAGAATTTGGAATCAGGATTGCAGATATGCTGAATGGTATATTTGCGTTTTTTGTGGTAGATGAGAATCATAAAAGTGCCTATCTTGTCAGAGATCAGGTAGGAGTCAAACCATTGTATTATACCATTTTTGAAGATACGGTGATCTTTGCATCAGAGATAAAGGGTATTTTTGAATTTCCGGATATTGAGCCAAAAATCAGTAAAGCCGGATTAAATGAAGTGTTAAGTTTAGGACCGGCAAAGTCATACGGATGTGGTGTGTTTGATGGGATCAGTGAAGTAAAACCGGGACATTATCTTTGCATGACATATGATGAGATCAGTGACAACCAGTATTGGGGACTGACGGCCGAAGAACATACCAAATCTTATGAGGAAACAGTGGAAATCACAAGGTATCTGGTGGAGGATGCAATCAAAAGACAGATGGTTTCAGATGTACCTATTGCTACTTTTTTATCGGGAGGAATAGATAGCAGTATCGTGTCAGCAGTCTGTGCAAGAGAATTAAAAAAGAAAAATGAAAGATTAGGAACATTTTCCTTCGACTTTGTGGATAATGAAAAATATTTTGTGGCAAATTCATTTCAACCGTCAAGAGACAGACCCTTTGTGGATATTATGATCAAAGCGATTGACTCTGATCACAGGTATCTTGAATGTAATAATAAAGATTTATTTGACAATTTATTTGCATCCGTTGATGTGAGGGATTTGCCGACGATGGCAGATGTAGATTCTTCTATGCTTTATTTCTGCAGATTGGTAAAGCCTTATTATAAAGTGGTTCTGACAGGAGAATGCGCAGATGAGATATTTGGAGGGTATCCATGGTTCCATAAAAAAGAGTGCTTTGAGGCGGATATTTTTCCATGGTCAATGGATGTCAGTGCAAGACAGACCGTGCTAAAGGATGAGATCATAAAAGAGCTTGGTATGGAGGACTATATAAAGAAGGCTTATCATAGAACCCTTCAGGAGACCCCTAAGCTTATGGGAGAAAACAAGACAGAAGCTAGACGCAGGGAAATCTCCTACCTGAATATGAAGTGGTTTATGCAGACATTATTAGACAGAATGGACAGAACAAGTATGTGCTCGGGATTGGAAGCAAGGGTTCCATTTGCAGATATCCGGATTATGCAGTTTATGTACAACGTTCCATGGAAAATGAAATCCGGAAACGGTGTAGAAAAGATGTTACTCAGAGATGCCATGAAAGGACTGCTTCCTGATGAGGTACTCTTTAGAAAGAAAAGTCCCTATCCGAAAACCTATGATCCGGCCTATGAAAAAATGCTTGGTGATGCAGTGATGGAAATAATCTCGGATGTGTCACAGCCACTCAATATGCTTGTTGATCAAAAGAAAGTAATAGCATTTGTAAAAGAAAAGAAGGATTATGGCAAGCCTTGGTATGGGCAGCTGATGGCAGGACCTCAAATGCTCGCGTATCTTTTGCAGATTAATTATTGGATGAAGAAATATCATCTTGCGATTTAAATCATAAAATTTCGCCATGTACTAACTTACTGCCGTAAAAGGGGTCAGTTAGTAAGGCGAAATAGGGTATAAAAGCAGACAGATGTTTTATACGATTACCGGCTGAATCTGTTTTTTCTCAAGTGCGGCTTCCAGGGTTGGAATGATCAGTTCTGTGTGTGCAATCATTGAATTCGGTTTTTTATGGCAGTTATCCTGACCGAATGGAACAAAGAAAATATTTTTGACATTTAATAAAGAGCCAATATTTTTAAAATTCATTCCAAGGGCATCATTGGTAGAAACGGATAAGACAAGAGGTCTTCCGGTTCTGATATGACCTTTGGCAGCCATAAGAACAGGGGTATCTGTGATGCCATTATTTAATTTGGCAAGTGTATTTCCGGTGCACGGAGCGATGATTAAAATGTCTAATATATCATTTGGACCGAATTTTTCAGCTTCCGCAATCGTTATCACAGATTGATTTCCTGTTGTATCTTCCACATATTTTACGAAATCAGCTGCCTTTCCAAAACGGCAGTCAGTATGATATGCGTTAAAAGAAAAAATAGGAATGACATTTACGTCTTCCTGTTTTAAACGTTCTAATTCTTTTTTGATGGCCGAAAAAGTACAAAACGATCCGGTTATTGCAAAACCAACGGTTTTTCCTTTCAAGTCCATAACTTACAACTCCTTTCAAAAATGATAAATGATATTATTTGATCTTTTCGAGGATGCAATTGTATATGATACCGGCTGATGATTTTGGAGAATACTTTCCGGGAAGTGACAAACATAAATAAGCAGCAATCCCAAGTTTCTCACACTCTTTGAAGTCAGTTCCACCGGGTTTTGATGCAATGTCAATAATCACGGCATCCTCCTTTACATGTCTTAACAAATCTTTCGTCAATACCATTGCCGGGACAGAATTAAAAATAAATTCAAATTGGTCAATCTGTTCTGCAAGTACGTCAAAATCAATATATTTGTGTCCGCATTCAAACGCCTGCATCTGCTGAAGATTGTTTCTTGCACAGACTGTAACATTAGCGCCGAGTGCAGATAGTCTTTTTGCTATTGCACTGCCACATTTACCATAGCCCAGAACAAGGCAGTCTGACATGTGTATGTTAAGCGGACTTTTGGAGATGGCTTCTAAAATAGCTCCTTCTGCTGTAGCAATGGAATTTAAAAGTTCGAAAGACGGGATATCCATCAGGTCAAAGATTTTGATTTCTTTGTCTTTGCATTTTGCACGAAATGATTCCGTAAAGCAACCACCGGCTACGATGGAACCTGGCTTTATATAGGACAAAAGTTCATCAATTATGATATCGGATGATTTTGAGTTGATGGTAATTTTGTCTCTGGAAAAAGGAACCGGCAGAATGAATACATCTCCAGATTTAATAAAATTGTCAAAAAACTCAGATTTTGGTAAGTTTTCTATGCCGGCTACTTCAGGTATATCATATGGTGTGACAGCAAATCCATTATTAAGCATATGGTAATACAAATACTTCTGGCGTAAATCGCCTCCAATAATTACAACACTTTTATTCATGCTTTATGATCCTTTCTGCTGTTACTAAAATATATGGTGAAAAACTGAAAAATGTATCATGTCCAATCAAAAAAATCACTGGTAAGGATTGGAATTTGAAATTGAAATAAGGCTGGGAGTAGTATATAATTTATTATATGAAGTGGAATAAAAAAGTCTGGGTAATAGGCAGTAGAAAGGGAAAAAAGATGATCTATTCAATTGTATATGATGCAGTCAGAAGAAAAGCAGCAACAACACCACCAAATGAACTGATTGCCAATACGGAAATGGCGGCAAGTATCGCACTGGTGTTAAAAGAAATGAATGAAACAATGGATTTTAGTGAGATCAAAGAACCTGTTGAGATCAAAGAAAGTTTCCTGAAAATCATTGACCAGAGAGAAAACGGGTTGACGGAAAACTCAAAAATATTTGTTGAAAGAATCAAGAAATATAAAGTAAAAAAGATGGTAAACGAAACCATGGAGGATTTGGAAAACTTAGTGAAGATGAAGGAATAAACAAAAAAAATTTTCATAAAAAGACGATTAATAATTGTAAAATTTTTGTTAATTGTATTGTTGTAAGTGTTGATTTATGATAAAATAAAAAAGATGTTTATTTAGACGGAAAGGGGGTTTTCATTTGGCAGAAAACAGTTATTCAGTGATTACACCTGAGATTAAAAATCTGGCGGCGCTATGTCGGGAAAACAGTTCCATAGATCCTAGCCTGTATGAAAAATATGAAGTGAAGCGCGGACTTAGAGATATCAATGGTCGTGGTGTATTGACCGGACTGACGGAGATTGCAGAAGTTCGTTCATACATAACAGTTGATAGTGAGATGATTCCTTGTGAAGGAAAATTATTTTACCGTGGCCTTGATATAGAAGATATTGTTGATGGTTTTGTTTCAGAAAAAAGATTCGGATTTGAGGAGACAACCTATTTACTCTTGTTTGGCAATCTTCCTACTCCTGCACAACTTGAGGATTTCAGAAAACTGCTTGGACATTACCGTTCACTTCCTACAAGTTTTGTACGTGATATCATCATGAAAGCACCGAGTCATGATATGATGAATACACTTGCAAGGAGTGTGCTTACATTGTACTCATATGATGATGCAGCAGATGACGTATCAATCCCAAATGTGCTTAGACAGTGCCTTCAGCTGATTGCATTATTTCCACAGCTTTCAGTATATGGTTATCAGGCATATAAGCATTACCACGATGGACACAGTTTGTTCATCCATGCACCAGAACCGAATTTGTCAACGGCGGAGAATATACTTCATCTGTTGAGACCGGACAGCAAGTATACAGAGCTGGAAGCAAGAATCCTTGATCTTGCACTTGTACTCCATGCGGATCACGGTGGTGGTAACAATTCAACATTTACGACACACGTTGTTTCTTCATCCGGAACGGATACATATTCGACGATTGCAGCTTCGCTTGGTTCCTTAAAAGGACCGAAACATGGTGGAGCGAATATTAAAGTGGTGCAGATGTTTGATGATATGAAAGCAACGATTAAAGATTGGGAAGACGAGGATGAGATCAGACAGTATCTGACAGATTTACTTCACAAAAAAGCGTTCGATAAAGCAGGACTCATTTATGGTATGGGGCATGCAGTATACTCCATCTCCGATCCGAGGGCGCGCGTACTCAAACGTTTTGTGGAAAAGCTTTCAAAAGAAAAGGGATTAGATAAAGAATTTGCATTTTATTCTTCAGTAGAGCGTCTGGCTCCGGAGGTAATAGCAAAGGAGAGAAAGATTTATAAAGGAGTCAGTGCCAACATTGATTTCTACAGTGGATTTGTTTACAGAATGCTGGAATTGCCTTTAGAGCTGTATACACCGATTTTTGCAATTGCAAGAATATCCGGATGGAGCGCTCACCGTATTGAAGAATTGATCAATGCAGGCAAGATTATCAGACCGGCTTATAAGAATGTTGCAAAACATAGTGAATATGTGCCGTTGGCAGAGAGAAAATAATATTAAAGGTAAATTGAAACAGTATAAAATGCCTCTTGTAGCAGATAGATCATATGGCAAAATAGAATGTCTGCATACAAAGAGGTATTTTTTACCAGTATGGAGGAAACATATGAGTTTAGAAAGTATAAGTAAATTTATGAGTTTAGTTTTACGACATCATCCTGAAAAAATTGGGATATCTCTTGATGAACATGGATGGGCAAATGTGGAAGAGATGATAGAAGGAATCAATCAAAATAGTAAACATATGGTTAATAAGGATATAGTAGAATTAATTGTACGTACAGACAGCAAACAAAGATATTCATTTAATGATGATAAAACATTGATTAGGGCAAATCAGGGACATTCTGTTCATGTTGATGTAGAGTTAGAAGAAAAAACACCTCCTGATATTTTATGGCATGGAACAGGAAAAAGATTTGTGGATTCTATTGATCACAACGGACTGGTACCAAAGTCAAGGCTATATGTACATTTGTCACCAGATGTGGAAACAGCAGAAAAAGTAGGAAAAAGGCACGGAATACCAGTGGTATATAAAGTATACAGTGGAAAGATGAAGGAAGACGGATACGTGTTTTATCAGTCAGTGAATAAAGTGTGGCTGGTGAAAGAAGTTCCGGCAAAGTATTTGGAGAAGGTGGAAAAGCAAGATGAGCCTGTATCAGATTGAGAAAATCACAGAGGCAGATTTTGGCTGTGAAGAATGTCCGGCAGACGGACCACATGCCTATTTGTATCTCAATAAGTGGAACGATGAAAAAGAAAATGAAAAAAATCATTCTTTTCACAGAATAGAAGTTTCAGAAAAATGGATTTCAGAAAATGGATTGTCGGAGGGACGTTTCATTGACATAGACAAAGATGGAACGATCAGGAAGGCAATCAGAGTAGTAGCTGCGGTGATTATAGACAATAAAAGTATATCCGGAAAAACATCTTTAGAATCTTTAAAAAAAACTGTTAATAAAAGAATATTTGCCACAAAGCGAGGATATGGAGAGTTTAAAGGTGGCTGGGAATTTCCGGGTGGAAAGATTGAAGAAGGAGAAACACCAAGGGAAGCATTGATGAGAGAAATAAAGGAAGAAATCGATGTTGAAATAGAAGTAGGAAGGATGATTGATCGTGTGGAATATAATTATCCGACATTTCATCTGTCAATGGATTGTTTTGAGTGTGTAATTGAAAATGGCAGCATTATTTTAAAGGAGCATGAAGACGCAAAATGGCTTTGCCTGGAAGAATTAGAAAGTGTGGAGTGGCTTCCGGCAGATGAAGGGTTGATTGAAGTAATTAAGAGAGATTGGTGAGGAAAAAATGGGATATATTAGACGACCGGATTATTATAGGAATTTTAAATGTATTTCATCAGAATGTACTGACAGTTGCTGTCAGGAATGGGAAATTGATATTGATGATGAGACTCTTGAATACTATATGCAGGTTGAAGGGGAATTTGGTGACAGATTAAGAAAACATATCAAAATAGAAGAAATGGAAGAGGCGCATTTTATTCAGACAAAAGAGGAACGTTGTCCTTTTTTAAATGAGTGTGGACTGTGTGATATATTCATTCATCTTGGAGAGGAACACTTAAGTCAGATTTGCACACATCATCCCAGATACTATGACTGGTTTTTGGAGGGAGAAGAGGCGGGGCTTGGGCTTTGTTGTGAAGAAGCCGCACGGTTAATCTTGCAAAAAAGCGGATATCCGGTATTTGAAGTGATGATGGATGAAGAAAACGATAGGGAAAGGGATGCGCAGGCAGATGATGAAGATGTGATATTTCAAAGAAAAATTGAGCAGATGCTGTTTGATATGCGCGAAAAATTATTTAAGATCATCAAGCCGGATGTGAATGGAAAAGAGGACAATCCGGATGAAAAAATGAAAGAATTATATAAAGCAGCAGGAAGATTCCAATGTGAATATGAAGATGTGATGTTTCCGATGTGCCAAGAGGATTTGGAAGATGATGAAACAGACTTCGTAGGAGGAGGGAAGGAGGAAAATGAATTTAGGAATCAGGCAAGTTACCACAATTGGAATGAACAGTTTTGGCAGAAAGAGTTTCTTGAAAAGCTGATCACATTTTACCTTGAACTTGAAATCAATGATGAGAACTGGTGGAAGCTATTAGGAGAGATCAGAAGAAACCTATCGGAGATTTTGAACAAAAGAGGAGAGTTTTTAAAGTACTATCAAGAAAATCTGTATGAATATGAACAGCTTATGATCTACTTTATTTTCCGTCATTTCATGAAGGCAAGAAATGATGATGCTGTATTTGAGAAAATTGTGTTTGCGTTGATCAGCACGGATTTCATACAGATGTTGGATATCTATGAATGGATGATGAGTGGGGAGATAACGTTAAAGTCACAAGTGAATATTTGCAAGTTGTATTCGAAAGAAATTGAATATGATGAGGAGAATATGGAGCAGGTTTCACGGTTTCTAAGTTAGATGCGCATTGGAGATGAGGATATGTTTTTTAAGAAAAAGAAAATAGATAAAATTGAATATGATGAGGAGAATTGGAAGCCTGTGATGCGATGCAGCATCTGTAATGGGGAGAGAGTAGCAGGATTGAAAAACATTCATACAGGTGAATTCAAGGATGGGACATTGATCAGTAATGATCACGACCTTGAAGAATTTATGAAAAAATATGGGATTGATGAAATTACAAAGGAATATTAAAGATTTATCAAATGAGAAATGAAATGAGCAATAAAAGATTAGTAAAATACAAATCAATTACAGTAGAGGAAAATATTTTGCCGTATGTGGAAAAAGCGATAGATATCCTTGATGCATGTAATATAAAATATTCAGACCGGATTGATTCCGTCATGATTAATAGAAGACTTAGGACATCATGGGGCTTGTGCAGGAAAATAAATCGTTATGGTGAAAAATGGTTTGCAATTGAATTAAATCAATATCTGTTTGAGGGAAGCAAAGAGGCCGTGATGAACACACTGTTACACGAATTACTTCATACGTGTTATCATTGCTTCAATCATGGAAAAACGTGGCAAAAATATGCACAAAAGATTAATACAATGTATGGATTTCATATTAAGCGAACAGAGAATTGTGAGGCGAATGAAGTAGAATTGAATAAGGTATTTAAATATTTTGTCAAATGCAAAACATGTGGAAATGTGGTTGGCAAGACAAGATTATGCAGTGTGATCAAAAATCCGGAAAAATACCGTTGTGGCAGATGCAAAGGAAGTCTTCAAAGAGTTGATCGGATTTAAAAACATCACTGGCGGAGGATAGAATGAATAAATATAAAGACACTATTAAAAAACACAGACATTGTTTTATTTTAGGTCCGGTTTTTATGATTATTGAGGCGGCAGGAGAGTTTATCCTGCCATATATTAATGCCAATATAATAGACCGGGGAGCAGCAAATGGGGATATTTCCTATATTATCCGAAATGGATTATATATGCTGGTGATTGCAGCAGGAATGCTTTTAGCAGGGGTGTTAGGCGCCTATTTTGCAGTAAAAGCATCCACCATACTTGCCGCTGATTTAAGAAAAAAAACATTTGCAAAAATACAGGAATTTTCATTTGCTAATATCGATGAATTTTCCACTGGTTCTCTTATTACCAGAATCACCAATGATATTACGCAGATTCAGAATTTTGCACAAAGCTTACTGCGTGGAATGTTTCGAAGTCCGGTGATGCTGATTGGAGCAATCGCAATGTCATTTTTGCTAAATCAAAAACTTGCAGTTTCGATTTGCATTCTGGTTCCGGTTATGGCTTTGACAATTACTATTATTATCAAAACAGCATCACCAAGGTATACGGTAATGCAGGAGAAACTGGATAACTTAAATAATGGGATTAATGAGACAATCACAAATGAAAAAGTGATCAAATCTTATGTTAGAGAGGATTATGAAAAGAAAAAGTTTTCAGTTGTTAATGAGGAATTAATGGAAAAAAGCATCCATGCTTTGAAAATGATGATGCTCATGCAACCTTTATCAGCAGTGGCCATTAATGTGACAACGCTGATTGTTGTCTGGATTGCCGGAAAACAGATTATGATTGGCAATATGGAAATAGGAACGCTGACGGTTTTTATTACTTATTTATCGCAGATTTTGAATTCACTCAATTTTCTTGCCAATATCTTTTTGCAGGGAACGAGAGCAGCAGCTTCTGACAGGCGTATTTCAGAGGTTCTTTATGCTAAAATTGATTTAACAGATCATAATGCAAAGTATCCGGATCGAGAAATTGAAAATGGTGAGATTGAATTTAACAATGTATCATTCAAGTATTTTAAGAGTAGTAAAGAAAACGTATTAGAAAACATTAATCTGAAAATAGAAGCAGGATCATCTATTGGAATAATCGGCTCTACAGGAAGTGGAAAGACAACATTCATCTCTCTGATTCCGAGATTGTATGAAGTGTGTGAGGGGAGTGTTAAGATTGATGGAATTGATGTGAAAGATATGAAACTTGATCAATTGAGAAATGCAGTTTCTGTCGTCTTGCAGAAGAATACCCTTTTTTCAGGAACTATTGCAGAGAATTTAAGATGGGGAAATGAGAATGCAAGTCAAAACGAGCTTGAGTGGGCATGTAAGATTGCGCAGGCAGATGGTTTTGTAAGAGGATTTAAAGAGGGATACGAGACAGAAATCGAGCAGGGAGGCGCCAATTTATCAGGCGGACAGAGACAAAGACTCTGCATCGCGCGAGCGATTCTCAAAAAATCAAAAATTCTGATTCTGGATGATTCCACAAGTGCAGTGGATACCGCGACGGAAGCGATGATCAGAAAAGCGTTGAAAGATGAATTACAAGGAATGACAAAGATTATGATTGCACAAAGAATCAGTTCTGTCATGGAAGCAGACAAAATCGTGGTCATGGATCATGGAAAGATTGTCGGTGTAGGAAGACATGATGAGCTGATGAAACGAAGTGTTACGTATCAGGAGATTTATTATTCACAGAAGGATAGGAAAGAATAGACTGAAAGGTTGGATTTTTTATGAATGAAGATAGAGCAAGAAGACTAAAAGAAAAATACCATAATATGTCTGTGAATCAAAATTCAGGTAATAAGAAGGAAATCAATATGGGACCTGCGGCAAGAGGCAGGGGCATGACAGCACAGGGAAAACCGAAAGATACAAAAAAGATTATCATCAGACTTGTGAAATATCTGGCAAGTGAAAAAAAACGGATGATACTTGCAATCGTAAGTGCAGTAGTGTTTACACTCACATCATTAATGGCATCTTATATGCTCAGACCCATTATTAACAAATTTATTTTTTATGATGCGAATGATTTTGATATTACGTCAAGAATGAAAAAACTCGCACAAGGTTTACTTTTGCTGGCAATGGTGTACATGATTTCCCTAGTTTCACAATGGCTTTCGCAAAGAATCATGTTGTCGGTATCACAGCGTTCTCTTCTCAAAATGAGAAAGGAATTATTTGACAAATTATTGACATTACCCGTCAAATATTTTGATGATAATCAGACGGGTGATATTATGAGCAGGTTTACGAATGACGTGGATACGATTGGAGAAATGCTAAATACTACATTAATTCAGATTGTATCCGGTGTGATTACCATTACGGGAACTGTCATCTTAATGCTCTATACCAATCTGATTCTTGGGGGAATTACCATCATAATGACACCTCTTCTCATCTATTCCAGTAAAAAGATTGTGAAGAAGGGACAGCAGGCTTATCAGACACAGCAGAAAAACCTTGGGATGATTAACGGATTTGCACAGGAGATGATCACAGGGCAGAAGGTTGTAAAAGTATTTGGATATGAGCAGACAGCAATGGATGAATTTGAATATTTAAATGAAGAACTGTGTAAATCGCAGATTAAAGCACAGTTCCGTTCGGGAATCATGGGACCTGTTACGCATCAGCTTTGCAATCTGATTTATGCCGTTACAGCATGCATTGGAGCAATCCTTGTTGTAAAAAGAGGATTTGATATCGGAGGACTTGCTGTGTCACTGAATTATACGAGACAGTTTAACAGGCCGATTAATGAAATTTCTATGCAGATTAACACGGTATTTTCGGCACTTGCCGGTGCAGAGAGAGTATTTGATGTGCTGGACGAGAAAGCAGAGTGGGAGTACGATGAAACAGATAGTGAAAAAACACCGATGATAAAAGGACATATCATACTAGATCATGTGAGTTTTGGTTATACAAAGGATGTTTTAGTATTGCATGACATATCACTCTATGCCAAACCGGGACAGAAAGTTGCGTTTGTAGGTTCGACAGGCGCGGGGAAGACGACAGTGACAAATCTTCTGTCACGTTTTTATGAGATTACAAGAGGAACCATTACCATTGATGGGATAAATATTGAAAAGATTGATCGGGATTTGTTAAGAAAGAATATTGCAATGGTTCTACAGGATACCCATTTATTCACTGGAACGATTCGGGAAAATATCAGATATGGAAGGCTTAATGCGAGTGATGAAGAGGTCGAAAAAGCAGCGAAAATTGCCTCTGCACATCAATTTATCACTCAGCTTGAAGATGGGTATGATACCCTGATTGAACAGGATGGAGCTAATTTATCCCAGGGACAAAGACAGCTTTTAAACATTGCAAGGGCTGCTATTTGTTCCGCACCGATTCTGATTCTTGATGAAGCCACGAGTTCGGTTGACACCCTGACAGAGAAAAATATCGAGCGGGGGATGGATGCCATCATGAAAGACAGAACAACCTTTGTGATTGCCCACAGATTATCCACTGTCAGAAAGGCAAATGTGATCATGGTACTTGAAGGTGGAAGAATCATTGAAAGAGGAAATCATGAAGAACTGCTGGCGATGAATGGAAGATATGCCGATTTGTACAATGAGATTGTGGAACTGGAATAGAGGATGTGTCATCTGCTTATGGAAAGAGCTGTTCACAGAAAGGACAAAAGGAGAAGAGAATAATTATGAGTTTTTTGTCAGAAAAAGAGATTAACAAAAACTGTTTTTTGAGTACAAGTTTTCGTAAAGGAAAAAAGTTGTTTGAGGGAGATGAAGTAAATCGTTTAAGTGTGAGAAAGACTGGTAAAGATACCATTGTTTTGGAGGGAAATGTCAATGGAAATTCCCAAAAATCGTATAACACAAGTATCACTTTTCAGTATAATGAAACGAAGAATTTTCATAAAAAAGCAAAGCACACGGATTGTTCCTGTGAATGTGAAGCATTTAAAACATATGCGGGGTTTTGCAAACATATCGTTGCGACAATTTTAATGGCAAACAATCATATTTTAGATATTGAGATTGAGGATATTTTAGAACAATGTGCAGTAGGATATCAGACGGAATATGATGAAGAAGAATTGTATTGCGTCGGTGGATACGAGGAAGGTCATGAGGAACCTGAGTATGAGCCATTTTTTAGTGATTTGGGACAGCTGTTTGACCAGGCAATGGAGAGGCGGGGATTTATGTACAATCCTCTTCTTAATACGTTAGAACTGAATAGTGCAAGTACTGACCATAACTGGCTGTCGTATGGAGAGATGCCGGAGTATGACGACAGTTTATATAGTCAGGAAGAGCAAAAAAGTTCAAAAAGTCTATTGGACATTATGTCAGGAATAGTGCTTAAGGAGAGAAATAAATTTTGTGAGGAAAGCGCAGGAGGATATGTGAACTTAGAGCCATTTCTTAATCTTGATCATACGAATAACCCAAGAATTGAGTTTAAAATTGGGGCAACACAGATGTACGTGGTAAAGAGTATCCCTTCTCTGGTGGAAAATATCAAGAACCAGTCGAATGTGAGGTATGGAAAGAATCTTGAATTTGTGCATAACCAGAGTGCGTTTACAAAAGAATCTATTCCTCTGATCTCTATGCTATTAGGAGCAAAACTTGCAAATGATGATCTGTTTTATTTAAGTGCAGAGGAGAAGAGATATTTGAAGCTGACACCTGTGATGGTGGATCAGCTGATGGAAATTTGTGAGGGAAAAGAGATCAAGACGAGTGGGGAGATCAGGAATGAATGGGAAAGTCTGAAGGTTGTACGGGAAAATCCAAGATTGAAAGTATATATTGATGGAGTAGCTAGTGGAAAACGAGCCGTTATCAACTTCGAACAGATCCGACTGTTGGAAGGGGCTGCAGGTATGTATCTTCATTTGGGAGAGAAATTATATATCGTCAGTGAAGAATATGCTGCAGATCTGAGGGAAGTGTTAAGACTCATGGCAGTGAAACAGCCATCTTATTATTCAATGAACCGTTATTATGGGAGCAGCAGAAATAGCATCTATGAAGAAAGTCCTAAGAGCTATGAAATTGTGGAGAGTGATTATACGTATTTTTCTACGACACTTTTGCCGGTACTCGAAAAGTACATGGATGTTGAGATGAGCAATGTGAATTTTGAAGAATATCTGCCGGAAGAAGGAAAATATGAGGTTTACTTTGACACGATAAAAGAGAAAGCCATTGTATGCAGTGCCAAGGCCATCTATGGAGAAAAGGAACACAACCTGATTACAGTGGCTACTGTTAATGAAACATACAGGGATATCAAAACGGAATATGAGCTTAGAACACTGATTGAGTCATATTTTCCGGAAAAATCAGACGACCGGAAAAAATATATTTTAAGAGATGATGATGAAAAATTGGCAAGACTTGTGGAATATGGAATAGAGCAATTGAAAGAAATTGCGGATGTATTTGTTTCAGAAGATTTTAAGAAAATTAAAATTGCAGATAAGGTGAAAATAAAGACAGGGTTGTCCATCAAAGGAAACCTGCTCAATGTGTCATGGAATGTAGAGGGAATGACCAATACGGAGCTGTATGAAATTCTAAATTCCTATTCCAAAAAGAAAAAATACTACCGCTTAAAATCAGGAGAGTTACTCAATCTGAAAGAAAGCGGATTAGATGTTTTAGCCGATATGAATGAAAACTTAAGGCTCAATAAAACACAATTGCTAGAAGGAATGGCAGATGTGCCAATTTATCGTTCTTTGTATATGGATATTCTTGTGAAAGAAAACAGACAAAGAATTGAATCGGTGAAGAATGAACAATTTGAGAAGTTTATAGAACGATTTGAAGATACGAAAAGGAAAGAATATGAGCTTCCAAAAGAGATTAAAGCAGAGCTTAGAGGCTATCAGATGGAGGGCTTTAGGTGGGCCTGTTCGCTTGCAGAATATGGATTTGGCGGAATTTTGGCTGATGACATGGGACTGGGAAAAACGCTGCAGATGATATCGTATCTCTCTTGTGAAAAGAATCAGACACATATTGTCATCTGTCCGGCGTCACTTGTATATAACTGGGAAGCAGAGCTTGATAAATTTGCACCGGAGCTTTCCGTTTGTGTGATTGCGGGAAATGCCAGACAGAGGAAGGAACTGATCAGTGAATGTGACAAATATGATGTAGTTGTGACATCTTATGATCTGTTGAAAAGAGATGTAGAGTTTTATATGGAAAAAGAGTTCGGATGCGAGATTATCGATGAGGCACAGTACATAAAAAATCCTGCTACACAGGGAGCAAAAGCAGTGAAGTCCATTAGGAGTAACCACAGATTTGCTCTTACGGGAACACCGATTGAGAACCGGTTAAGCGAACTGTGGAGTATTTTTGAATACCTGATGCCGGGATACCTATACAGTTATAAACATTTCAAAGAAGAATTCGAAGAAAAAATCATGCTTGGCAACGAAAGCGAAAAAAATAAGGATCATGCAGATTCTGCTGAGGAATACGAGTTTGTATCTCAAAAGGAAGAGGCACTGTTAAGACTTCACAAAATGATAAAGCCTTTTATTTTAAGAAGATTAAAGAAAGATGTCCTTTGGGAGCTTCCTGATAAAGTGGAAAAAGTTGTGTATGTCAAATTTGACAGTGAACAGGAAAAACTTTATCAGGCAACAGAAAAAAATATTGTGATAAATATCGGAAAAAAATCAGGAAAAGAATTTAAGGAAAGCAAACTTCAGATTTTAGCGGAGTTGACAAAATTGCGGCAGATTTGCTGTGACCCTTCACTGTTGTACGACAATTATCAGGGGGAATGTGCAAAAATAGATACATGCGTCGGGCTCATTGAAAGTGCAATTGAAGGTGGACATAAAATTCTATTGTTTTCGCAGTTCTCGACAATGCTTAGAATTCTGGAGAGCAGGCTCAAAAAATGTGGGATTAAAACATTGATACTGACAGGCAGTACTAGCAAAGTTTCCAGAAAACATTTGGTTGAAAGATTTCAAAATGGAGAGGCGGATGTATTCTTGATTTCGCTTAAAGCAGGAGGAACAGGATTAAATCTTACAAGAGCAGACATGGTGATTCATTATGATCCATGGTGGAATGTAGCTGCACAAAACCAGGCAACAGACAGGGCACATAGAATTGGACAGGAAAGCAAGGTTACAGTGGTCAAACTGATTGCAAAAAATACGATTGAGGAAAGAATCTTGAAACTGCAGGAAATGAAAAGAGAACTGGCAGATAAGATTATTTCAGGGGAAAATGTTTCAATGGCATCATTGACAAAAGAAGAATTAATGGAATTATTCACTTAATGACAAAATGTCAGAAAAACTGCCGTCAGGAAATTCTAAAGAATCTCCCGACGGCAGTTCGTTTCGTAAATAGGGAAACACCGCATAATGAAGTGTTGTGACTTACAAGTATACCTTTAAATCTCTGCAGAGTTTTTCTTCAATCGTAATGAGTTTTTCACAGATACTTTTTGACACATGATCGGCATTCTGGTATTGGTTTAAATATTTGTTGAGGGATTTGATTCCCATATTGCATCCGTCAATCATAAGATCGGCAATGGTTTTGTCATTATTATCCATCACAAGTTTTACATTTGTTTTTACCCAAGACATGCCTTTTGCGATTGGATTTGGATCCTTTTCTTCACTGTGGTTTTCTGATAACAGACTGTGGATTTCGTCACACAATTTTTCATGATGGCTCTTGCTTTCTTCTAAAATGCTTTTCATTTGTTTGTCATTTACTTTGTCAAGTACCTCATCAATTGATGAAACGGCCATTTTTGTGCCGGAATTACATTCTTTTAACAGATAGACAGTATCACTGCTGCTCATAATACTTACCTCCTTCAAAATCATTAAAATATATTTTCAATAGATAGCATTTCCAAATGAAAGGATAATGATACACACTTTTTAAAAGTTACCGGTTTAGTTTGATGTTGTATTCTCATGTTCAGAATGATAAAATATTAGCAGATTGAGAAAAATGATACTATAGGATTGGATTAAAAATATGATTTTACAGACAGGAATGAGAACAGATTTACCGGCATTTTATTCAAAATGGTTTATGAATCGTGTGAGGGAGGGATTTGTTCTGGTGAGGAATCCGTATAATGAATTGTCAGTGACAAAATATCGTCTGTCACCGGATGTGGTTGATTTAATTGGGTTTTGTACCAAAAATCCTGCTCCCATGCTGCCATATATGGAGGAGCTTCATCAGTACGGACAATACTGGTTTGTGACGATTACACCTTATGGGGAAGAGATTGAGGAAAATGTGCCTGACAGGAATCAGGTGATGCAGGATTTTATCAGGTTATCAAAAATAGTGGGGATTCCATCGATTGGATGGAGATATGATCCGATTTTGATCAATGAAACCTATACGGTGGAAACACATATCAGGGAATTTGAAAAAATGGCGGAAACACTATCAGGTTATACAGATACATGCATTATCAGTTTTGTGGATCTGTATCAAAAAGTGTTAAAAAACTATCCCGAGGTCAAAAGCGTTGGCAGTGCAGACAGGATTACAATTGGTAAGGAGTTTGCTAATATAGGGAAAAAATATGGTATAACAATCAAAGCATGTGGTGAGGGGAAAGATTTAGAACCTTATGGCGTGGACTGTAGTGGCTGTATGACAATAGAGACTTACGAAAAAGCACTTGGTACAAAATTGATGATTCCAAGCAAACGCCCACTCAGAAATGAATGTGCATGTCTGCTTGGAAATGATATTGGTCAGTATAATACCTGTGCCCATTTTTGCAAATATTGTTATGCCAATTATAGCAGAGAACTTGTCATACAGAATATGAAAAAGCATGATGAAGATTCTCCTTTTCTGATTGGTGGAAGCACACAGTGGGATGTGATCCATGAAGCAGAACAGAAAAGTTACATTGATAATCAGTTATCATTTTTATTTTAGATGAAAGGAAAAGCTACAGGAAAAAAACAGCAGGCAGAGGCGTGCGGTATTGTTTTTTCAATGGCAGAAGGGAGTTTCAATGGTATATACATTAACATTCAATCCATCTTTGGATTATATTGTGAGCGTGAATCATTTTATGGAGGGAAAGGTGAACAGGACCAGTTCGGAGAGGATTGTTCCGGGAGGCAAAGGAATCAATGTATCAATTGTACTAGCCAATCTGGGGGTTCAAAGCATTGTACTAGGATTTGTTGCAGGATTTACAGGAGATGAGATTGAAAGGCAATTGAAAAAGAGTGGACTCCTTACGAGATTTATTGATGTGAAAAACGGATTATCAAGAATCAATGTGAAAATGAAAAATGAGATGGAACAGCAGGAGAAAAATCACAAAATGAACCTCATAGAAAGCGAAATCAATGGAAGCGGACCTTTGATCGGTGAGGAAGAAATGAGGCAATTAATGGAGATTTTATCAGAACTTTCAAAAGAGGATTTGCTTGTGATCTCAGGAAGTATCCCACAGACCTCAAAAGATTCCATTTACATGGATATTATGAAAAAGTTAGGAGAGAATCAGGCGAAAATAGTAGTAGATGCAACAGGACAGCTTCTCATCAATACCCTTAGGTATCATCCATTTCTGATCAAACCAAATCAAGATGAAATGGAAGAGATATTTGGTGTCAAAATGAAGGACGAAGAGACGTTAATTCAATATGGACGGAAACTAAAAGAAAAGGGGGCAAAGAATGTCCTCATTTCAAGGGCAGAGAAGGGAGCTGTGCTTATTTGTGAGGATGGAAACGTACTAGTCTGTAAAGCTCCGGAAGGAAAAGCGGTCAATTCTGTCGGGGCAGGGGATTCTATGGTGGCAGGTTTTATTGCAGGATATCTAAAAAGTGGTGATGAAGGGTATGCATTGAAAATGGGAATTGCAGCAGGAAGTGCAAGCGCATTTTCTGAAAATCTGGCAACAAAAGAGAAAGTGGAAAAGGTATTTAAAAAGATGGGAGAATTTGTATGCAGAGAGTAGAAGGGAAAAGTATTTTTGGGGGAATTGCAATTGGCAAGATCAAATTTTATTCAAGAGAGGACAGACAAGTTGTAAGACGTCATGTTAAAAATGTCAATGATGAGGTGGAACGATTGTATCGTGCAAAAGAGGAGGCATTATGCCAGCTTCAAAAACTGCATGAAAAAGCAGTAAGGGAAGTAGGTGATGGACCGGCAGAAATATTTCAAGTGCATCAAAAGGTGCTTAATGACAGGGATTACCTGGGTTCCATTATACATATCATAGAGACGGAAACAATTAATGCAGAATATGCAGTGGCATGTACAAGTGATAATTTTTCACAGATGTTTGAGGCGATGGATGATGAATACATGCGTGCAAGGGCAGCAGATCTCAAAGATGTATCCAACCGGATGATTGATATTTTGTACGGTAATCCGGGTTTGGAAATTGAGAGTGATGAGCCGGTTATCATAGTTGCAGAGGAACTGGTGCCAAGTGAAACGGTTCAGTTGGATCAGAAGAAAGTATTATCATTTGTCACTAGGAAGGGCTCAGCAAATTCTCATACGGCAATTCTTGCAAGGACAATGGGGATTCCGGCATTGACTGACATTACTGTATCAAGACAGTGGGATAAAAACACAGCAATTGTTGACGGATATGAAGGGTGTATTTATATCAATCCTGATGAGGATACATTCTTAAAATATAAAGAAAAAAAGAATAATGAGATTGAAAAAAGAAAGATGTTAGAACAATTAAGGGGAAAACCTGCTGTTACGATAGATGGAAAAGAGATTATGTTATATGCTAATATCGGTGGGGTAAAAGATGTCATGAATGCTCTTCAAAATGATGCAGAAGGAATCGGTTTATTTAGAAGTGAATTTCTGTATCTGGAAAGAAGTGATTATCCGACAGAAGAAGAACAGTTTAATGTATACAAAACGGTTGCCAGAAATATGGCTGGCAAAAGAGTAATTATTCGGACACTTGATATAGGAGCGGATAAGCAGGCGGATTATTTTGGGCTGGAACATGAAGAAAATCCGGCAATGGGATATCGTGCAATCAGAATATGCCTCGATCGGACGGATTTATTTAAAACACAGCTCAGAGCGATATATAGAGCAAGTGCATTCGGAAAAATTGCAGTCATGTTTCCCATGATCATCTCAGTGGATGAGGTAAGAAGAATCAAAATAATAATCGAAGAAGTCAAAGTTGAATTGAAAAATGATATGGTGATGTATGGTGATGTTGAGATCGGTATCATGATTGAGACACCGGCAGCTGTCATGATTAGTGATTTACTTGCAAAAGAGGTAGACTTTTTCAGTATAGGGACAAATGATCTCACACAATATACACTTGCCATTGACAGACAGAATTCGAGGCTGGATTGTTTTTATGATTCGCATCATGAAGCAGTGATGAGAATGATTAAAATGGTTGCAGACAATGGTCATAAAGAGGGATGTTTTGTCGGAATATGTGGTGAACTGGCAGCAGACACAACGTTGACAGAAACTTTTTTGAGGATGGGGATTGACGAGTTATCTGTTTCTCCGTCTATGTTGTTAAATGTGAAAAGTCAGATAAGAAAAGTGGATTTATCAAAATCATGTGAGATATCCAATTGAGCCTCATTGGAATTTTTTAT
>CACYDA010000315.1 GCA_902773095.1 uncultured Lachnospiraceae bacterium
TGAAATACTATAAAAGATTAGGAGATAAGTAATGGGCATTATATCAAAAGTGTTCGGAACACATAGTGAAAGAGAAATAAAGAGGATTAAACCTATAGTTAATAAGATTGTATCACTCAGACCTGAAATGATGGAGATGAGTGATGAGCAGTTAAGAGATAAGACTACAGAATTTAAGAAGAGACTTTCAGAGGGAGAGACATTAGATGATATCTTGCCGGAAGCGTATGCCGTTGTAAGAGAGGCAGCAAGAAGAGTACTCGGTACAGAGCATTATGAATGCCAGCTGATGGGTGGTATTATTCTTCATCAGGGAAGAATCGCTGAGATGAAAACAGGTGAAGGTAAGACACAGACATGTCTGCTGCCTGCTTATTTAAATGCATTGGAAGGCAAGGGAGTTCATGTTGTGACTGTCAATGATTATCTTGCTCATCGTGATGCTGAGTGGATGGGACAGGTACACAGGTTTTTGGGACTGACAGTCGGTGTTGTTCTCAATGACATGGAAAATGATGAGAGAAGAGAAGCTTACAATTGTGATATTACTTATATTACAAATAATGAGCTTGGATTTGATTACCTTAGAGATAATATGGTAATATATAAGAAAGAACTTGTTCAGAGAGGCCTTCATTTTGCAATCGTCGATGAGGTTGACTCTGTTCTCATTGATGAGGCAAGAACTCCGTTGATCATATCTGGTCAGAGTGGAAAGTCGACAAAGCTGTATGAGACATGTGATATCCTTGCACGCCAGTTGAAAAAGGGTAAGGAAAGTGCAGAACTTACCAAGATGGCTGCCATTATGAAAGAAGAGATTGAAGAGGAAGGCGATTTTATTGTCAACGAAAAAGACAGAGTTGTCAACCTTACTGCAGAAGGTGTAAAGAGAGTTGAGAAGTTTTTTGGAATTGAAAACCTTGCAGATCCGGAGAACCTTGAGATACAGCACAATATCATTCTTGCCCTCAGAGCGAATTATCTTATGTTTAAGGATAAGGATTACGTTGTCAAAGATGACGAAGTACTGATTGTAGATGAGTTTACAGGACGTATTATGCCGGGTAGAAGATATTCAGATGGTCTTCATCAGGCAATTGAGGCAAAAGAGCATGTAAAAGTTAAGAGAGAAAGTAAAACACTCGCAACGATTACATTCCAGAACTTCTTCAATAAATACGAAAAGAAGTGTGGTATGACAGGTACTGCTCTTACAGAGGAACAGGAATTTAGAAACATTTATGGAATGGACGTTGTTGAGGTACCTACCAATAAACCGATTGCCAGAGTAGATTTGCCGGATGCCGTTTACAAAACGAAAAAAGGAAAATTAAGTGCAATCGTAAAACAGATTGTGGAGACACATAAAACAGGACAACCAATCCTTGTTGGTACAATTACGATTGAAGCTTCAGAAGAATTGAGTAATCTGCTGAAAAAGCAGGGGATTCCACATAAAGTATTGAATGCAAAATTCCATGAACTGGAAGCAGAGATTGTTGCAGAAGCCGGTGTATTTGGCGCAGTAACGATTGCAACAAACATGGCAGGTCGTGGTACAGATATTAAATTGGATGAAAAATCAAGAGAAGCAGGCGGATTGATGATTATTGGTACTGAACGACATGAGTCAAGACGTATTGATAATCAGTTAAGAGGTCGTTCCGGTAGACAGGGAGATCCTGGTGTATCACGTTTCTTTATTTCTCTGGAAGACGATTTGATGAGATTATTCGGTTCAGACAGAATGATGTCCATCTTCAATACATTGGGAATCGAAGAAGATGAACCAATCGAACATAATATGCTTTCGAAAACAATTGAAAGTGCACAGAAGAGAATAGAAGGAAACAACTATGGTATCAGAAAGAACCTGTTAGAATATGATCAGGTAATGAACGAACAGCGTGAGACAATTTATGCTGAGAGACTTCGTGTTCTGAATGGCGATAACATGCGTGATTCTATTTACAAGATGATTACGGATGTTGTTGAAAATATGACAGATATGTGTCTGTCTGCAGATCAGTCAGCGGACGAATGGGATATGGTTGAGTTAAATGAATTGCTGATCCCAATCTTCCCGTTTGATGTCATTTCATTAGATGATGAACAGAAAGCTACCTTTAGAAAAGCACAGATGGTTCAGTACCTTAAAGAAAAGGCTGTTAAAATGTATGAGGCAAAAGAGGCAGAGTTCCCTGAGGCTGAGCAGATTAGAGAGTTAGAGCGAGTAATCTTGCTGAAAGTAATTGACAGAAAGTGGATGGATCATATTGATGATATGGATCAGCTTCGTCAGGGTATCGGATTGCAGGCATATGGTCAGAGAGATCCACTTGTAGAGTATAAGATGACAGGATATGACATGTTCAATGATATGACAGAGAGTATCAAAGAGGACACTGTAAAGGTATTACTTCATGCGAAAGTTGAGCAGAAAGTAGAAAGAGAGCAGGTTGCAAAAGTAACAGGAACAAACAAGGATGATTCTGCAGCGAGAGCGCCAAAGAAGAGAGCGGAAGCAAAGGTATATCCTAATGATCCATGTCCATGTGGAAGTGGAAAGAAATATAAACAGTGTTGTGGAAGAAGGTGATTAAGTGGTTGAATTAGATCAGTACAAATATAGTATCTCACAATATGAAGGTCCACTTAATGAATTGAGGGATTCACTTTGACCTTGCTAATAAAAGCGAAAAGATAGAAGAACTGGAAAAGACAATGGAGTCGCCAGACTTTTGGAATGATGCAGAGAAAGCGGGCGGGCAGGTAGTTGAGTTGAAAAGCCTGAAAAATGATATTGAGAGATACCGGAAATTGCATGATTCCTATGAAGATATCAAAACTCTGATTGAAATGGGATATGAAGAGGAAGACATTGAACTGGTGGACGAAGTTGCTAATGAGTTTGAAAAGTTTAAAGAAGAATTCGAAAGTTTAAGAATTGCCACATTATTATACGAAGAATATGATAAAAATAACGCGATTCTTACACTGCATGCCGGAGCAGGTGGAACAGAATCCTGCGACTGGGCAAGTATGTTAGCGAGAATGTATACAAGGTTTGCAGAGAAAAAGGGGTATCAGGTGGAAGTGCTTGATTATCTTGATGGAGATGAAGCAGGTCTTAAATCTGTAACCATGCAGATTAATGGTGAGAATGCCTATGGCTATTTAAAGTCAGAGAAGGGTGTGCACAGACTTGTTAGAATTTCACCGTTCAATGCAAATGGAAAGAGGCAGACATCTTTTGCGTCATGTGATGTAATGCCGGATATAGAGGAAGACATTGATCTGGAGATTAATGAAGAGGACTTAAGGATAGATACTTACAGAAGTAGTGGAGCAGGTGGACAGCATATCAACAAAACATCATCTGCGATACGAATCACTCATAAGCCTACGGGTATTGTTGTACAGTGTCAGAATGAGCGTTCCCAGTTCCAGAATAAGGACAAAGCGATGCAGATGTTAAAGGCAAAACTGTATCTTTTGAAAAAAGCAGAAAATGCAGAGAAAATCTCAGATATCAGAGGTGAGATTAAAGATATCAATTTTGGAAATCAGATTCGTTCTTATGTCATGCAGCCATATACCATGGTAAAAGATCACAGAACAAATTTTGAGACAGGTAATGTGGCTGCTGTTCTTGATGGAGATTTAGATCCGTTGATCAGTGCTTACTTAAAGTGGAATAGTCTGAATCAACAGTAAAATAGGAAAGAAGCGGAGGCGCAGTATGGATTTTGTGCCAATTATCTTTAAGATTGAAGAAGAAGAGTTTGGTATTGATATCAATTATGTTGATGCGGTAGAAATGGCATCCGGTGTAGATCCTGCCGGCATCAAAAGTGAAAACATCAAAGAAGAGATTGATTACAGAGGAAAAAGGATACCTGTATTCAATCTGAAAAATAAATTTGGTATCAAAAAGAAAGCGCATCATAAAAATGAAGCTCAGGTAAATGATTGTAATGTGAAAAAAAACGAAATTGATGATGATGTCAGGTATATTATTGTCAGAACAAAAGAAATACAGATTGCCATTTATGCTGATTCTATTGAAAAAATTGATGTGGATAGCGAAAAGAAACTCTATGACCTTCCGGCACTTATTCAATCCGAAGCAACGCAGTGTTACGATAAAATATTAAAAATCGGGGATAGAATCGTAATGATTTTAAACATTGACCAACTTTTAACAAAGCAAGAAATCAAACAGATTGCAGATCAAAATCGGTCGACACGATAAAATGCAGCTGTCACATAAACAAGTATTGCAATATATTGGTAAAAACCAGAATATTGCGACAAACGGTTATGTGGCAGTTTTTTTATATGCATACGCAGTTTCTCTTTTGTGGGAAATTTAGTCTTGAAATAGACATAAAATTATGGTAAAATTCTTTGAGTAAAACACAACTGTATTTTTGGGGAAAACATTTAGTAGTAATACAATGATTGATGATGTGAAAAACGAATAGATGGAAATCCGAAATTGAGTAGGGAGAGTTAAAATGCCAGATGAAAACAAATACTATGTATTGAAAAAAAAGGCTGTTCCGGAAGTATTGTTAAAAGTGGTGGAAGCGAAGAGACTTTTAGAATCGGAGAAGGCCATGTCAATTCAGGAAGCGGTTGAACTGACCGGAATCAGCAGAAGTTCATTTTATAAATACAAAGATGATATTTTCCCTTTTCATGACAATGCAAGGGGAAAAACGATTACCTTTGTGCTTCAGATGGATGATGAGCCGGGATTATTGTCTGGTGTATTGAAACTGATTGCTGAGTACAATGCAAATATTCTTACAATTCATCAAACAATCCCAATCAATGGAGTGGCGACATTGACATTGAGTGTTGACGTTGGTCCACAGACCGGAAATGTGTCTCTGATGATCGATTCCATCGAAAAAGAGAAGGGAATCCATTATTTAAAAATTCTTGCCGGAGAATAGAAGATATAATACAGTTAATTTAAGTAGAAAGGGTATCACACAAGTGATAAAAGGTTAAAGTAATGATCAATATAGCAGTTTTAGGATATGGTACAGTTGGTTCCGGAGTCGTTGAAGTGATCAATACAAACAAAGCGATTGTGGATAAAAATGCCGGACAGCCGGTAAATATCAAATATGTTCTTGATTTGAGAGAATTTCCGGGAGATCCTGTCATGGATATTCTGGTGCATGATTATGATATCATATTAAACGATCCGGAAGTGGAAGTTGTTGTGGAAGTGATGGGAGGAATCAATCCGGCATATACTTTTGTAAAGGCTGCGCTGGAAAAAGGAAAAAGTGTCTGCACATCAAATAAAGAATTGGTGGCTGCACATGGACCTGAATTATTAAGAATTGCAAAGCAGCACAACCGTAACTTTATGTTTGAGGCAAGTGTAGGTGGAGGAATACCGATTATCAGACCACTCAACCAGTCTGTGACAGCTGATGAGATCAAGAGCATCACAGGAATTCTGAATGGTACAACGAATTATATTTTGACAAAAATGAGCAAAGAAGGACTGGATTTCGATACCGTTTTAAAAGAGGCACAGGCACTTGGCTATGCGGAACGCAATCCGTCTGCAGATGTGGATGGTTTCGATGCATGCCGTAAGATTGCCATTTTAAGTTCCCTTGCCTATGGCAAAAATGTGAACTATGAAGAAGTTTACACGGAAGGAATTACAAAGATTACAGATATTGATTTCAAATATGCCAATAAATTGGGCCGTTCTATCAAATTATTTGGAAAAGCAGAAAAAAAAGAGGGAAAGTTTTATGTATTTGTAGCGCCTGTGATGATTGATGAGAGTAATGCTTTGTATAGTGTCAATGGTGTGTATAATGCCATTCTTGTCAATGGCAATGTTGTTGGAAACATCATGTTTTATGGAAGCGGAGCCGGAAAACTGCCTACAGCCAGTGCAGTAGTATCTGATGTAATCGCAGCGATCAGAAATCTGAATACAAATGTGTTTGTAGAATGGTCAGATGAGAAATTGACAATTGCTGATTTTAGCACATCAAAGAAGAGATTCTTTGTAAGAGTTAGTGGAAATATTGATGAAAAACTTGAAGCAATCAATAAAGTATTCAGAAATGTACTTGTCATCAAGTTAGAAGATCTGGAAAATGAATTTGCATTTATGACAGATGTGATCAGCGAGCAGCAATATGAGGAAGCAGCAGGCCAGATTGAAGGAATTATCACAAGAATCAGAGTTGAATAACTAATATAAAAGGAATATTAAAAGGCGATATCCATGATTACCCAATATCGGATACCGCCTTTTTTGTTGCTTTCATTTTTATTCGATTACTTTTGTATTCTCATCGTAAGCTGGATTCTCTTCTTTGGAATGTCCACATTCATTACCTGAACATCCACAATATCGCCAACACTGACAGCATCAAGAGGATGTTTGATGTAACGGTCAGTAATCTGGGAAATATGTACTAGTCCATCCTGATGAACACCGATATCAACGAATACACCAAAGTCAATTACATTTCTTACCGTTCCCTTCAAAATCATGCCGGGTGCCAGGTCAGTGATTTCTAATACATCTGTCTTTAAAAGCGGCTTTGGCATTTCATCTCTCGGGTCTCTTGCAGGTTTTTCAAGTTCGCTAACGATATCTTTCAATGTAATTTCACCGATCCCAAGATCCTTTGCTGTTTTGGAATAATCATGTACCATAAGGCTGATTCCGGTAAAACGTGAATTCTTCATTGTATGAAGATCCAGTTTCAATTGCTCTAAAAGCTGCAAAACAGCATCATAAGATTCAGGATGAACGCTGGTGGCATCCAGTGGATTATCACCACCTGTGATTCTCATAAATCCGGCACACTGTAAAAATGCTTTAGGACCAAGTTTATCCACTTTTAAAAGCTGATTTCTGTTAGTGAACCTTCCGTTTTCTTCCCTGTATTTTACAATATTTTTTGCAATGGTTTTTGAAATACCAGAAATATATTCAAGAAGGCTGGCAGAAGCAGTATTTAAATCAACTCCAACCTTGTTAACACAATCTTCTACAACACCGGTCAGAGCTTCTGACAATTTCTTCTGGTTCATGTCATGCTGATACTGACCGACGCCAATAGATTTTGGATCGATTTTAACAAGTTCAGCAAGTGGATCCTGAAGACGTCTGGCAATGGAAGCAGAACTTCTCTGACCAACATCAAATTGTGGAAATTCTTCTGTCGCCAGTTTACTTGCAGAATAAACAGAAGCACCGGCTTCGTTGACAATTACATAAGAAACTTTATGTTTCGCTTCTTTGATAATATCAACAATTACCATCTCTGATTCACGGGAAGCGGTACCATTTCCAAGGGAAATCAACGTGATATGATATTTGTCAATTAGTGAAAGTACCACCTTTTTCGCTTCCTCCACTTTATTCTGTGGGGCCGTAGGATAAATTACTGTTGTGTGAAGTACTTTTCCGGTCGCATCCACAACGGCAAGTTTGCAGCCGGTTCGAAAAGCCGGATCCCAGCCGAGAACTACCTGACCGGCAATAGGAGGCTGCATAAGAAGCTGGTGAAGGTTTTTGCCGAATACAGTAATGGCGCTATCTTCTGCCTTTTCTGTCAGTTCATTTCTGATATCTCTTTCGATGGCAGGAGCAATCAGACGTTTGTAACTGTCAGCGATGGCGTTTCTGATGATGGATGCTCCGTCATCCTCTCTGTTTTTTAATAGGATCTTCTCAAGATAAGTGAGGATGGACTGTTCGTCAATAGTGATTTTAACGGAAAGAACTTTTTCTTTTTCGCCACGGTTAATGGCGAGAATACGGTGATCTGCAATTTTTTTGACAGGTTCCTCGAAATTGTAATACATTTCGTAGACAGATTCCGTTTCCTCATCTTTAGCGGTAGAATTTATAATTCCATTATTATACGTAAACTTTCTGATGTAGGCTCTGAAATCAGCGTGATCAGAAATATTTTCTGCAATGATATCACTGGCGCCATTGATGGCATCTTCACGCGACAACACTTCTTTTCCTATATTAATATAAGCATCTGCTTCTTCCAAATGGAATGTGTTTTCAAGAATCGCCCGAGCCAAAGGTTCCAATCCCTTTTCTTTTGCAATCGTTGCGCGGGTGCGCCTTTTTGGACGGTAGGGAAGGTATAAATCTTCCAAAGATACCATTGTGGTGGCATTCTCAATATCTTCTTTTAACTTGTCAGTTAATTTTCCCTGTTCGTCGATACTTGCGATAATCTGCTCTTTGCGGGCCTCTAAGTTTCGAAGGTAAGTAAGTCTTTCGTCCAGTTTTCTTAGAATCTCATCATTTAAAGAACCGGTCATTTCTTTTCTATATCTTGCGATAAAAGGAATCGTGTTTCCTTCGTCAATTAATTGAATTGTGGCATCGACCTGAGAAACTTTAATTCCAAGTTCATCTGCCAAAATCAGTGAAATATTTGCTGCCATGTCATAAACCTCTCTTGTTAGTATTTGATATTTTAGTAAGCTAATTTACACCTTAAACAGTATAATTTATGAAAGGGGCAAATGTCAATTGGAGTTTTTGAGGTTTATTAACAAGAATTGACAAAAATTGAGAAAAAAATTAGCGATTTTTTATTAGTTAATCATATTGTAAATTTTATGTTGTTATGGTATATTAAACTAAATATTGTAAAATATTTAATCAAAAAGGAGGAAATAGAAAGATGAATAACAATAAGCAGATGTTTCAGTGGATTGGCTTTGGATGTTCATGTCTTGGAACATTTTTGACAATCATTTTTTCAATTGTGACTTGTGCTCGCGGAGGTTCTGTATTTTTTGACGAGGGCGAATTTGGCATGTCTAAATGGATCATAGGTGTTATTATCGCTGCGATCATTACGATTGTTGGACTGGTTTTCTCTATATTATCAATAGAGAGAGGAACAGGTTTTGCTAATATCAGCAAAATCACAAAAATTGCACTGATTGTCGCAGCTGTTGGATTGTTTTGGGCAATCGTACCAAACGCAACAATCTGTGGATACAATTGTGTACTGAACGATTAAAATGAGTGAGTTTTGGAAAGGAGATTGAAATGAGTAGTAATAAGAAAACGTTTGCATTAATTGGTCTTATTTGTTCTTGTGCCGGTGCTTTTCTGACATTGATTTTCTCAATTGTTACATGTGCAAGAGGACGGGAAGCTTCAAAGGATAGTGCTTCATTGAAAAAAATGCTTACAATGTCTAATTGGATTTGGGGCGTTGTTGTTGCTTTGATCATTACAATTGTAGGAGTCGTATTCGCAATTTTGTCAATCGAGCGTGGAGCTCAGATGAGTAAAATGACGATGATTGCAATTTTAGTAGGATGTTTTGCAATATTGTATGGTGTATTTACAAATGTGACAATCTGTTCATATAACAGTTGCTTCAATAGTAAATACGAAAAAGAAATGAAGAAAGCTTTTAGCAGCTGGAATTAAAGCAAAAATTCATACTTTAATAAATAAACTAAATATGGTATAATCAACTGCAAATCATGTTTTTGTGATTTGCAGTTTTTTTATGCACACGGCGCTATAGAGGAAGTATGTCAACTGACGCTGACGGGGCGTCGCAGGCGAGCAGGGTGCGATTACATCTTCCCTACTCGATTTTTTAAGAAAGATTGGTAATTTTTATGGCAAGTAATCATAACAAAATAGAAGTAAAGATGAAGATTACAAAGTCTGAACTATATGAGTTTCTCATGTATCACAATTATAAATCCATACGAGGAATAATATCTGTTTTATTCAGTTTAGTTTGCATGGCCGGTACGATTGTATATTGGAGCCAGTTTTCATCTTTGCAAATAGTTTTAATGATATTCATGTCGCTGATGTTTATTGTGATTACACCGATTGAGTATTATGTAAGAGCATTCAGACAGGCGAAAAAAGGTTTTCATCATGAGATTACATACATATTTGACGAATCAGGTATTACAATTCAGATGGAAGAGCAGAGTTCCCTCATGCCATGGGAAGATGTCATGAAAGTGACATCAACAAAAAATCTTGTGCTTATTTATTCTTCTCCGATGAGGGCATTGATCATAGCCAAAAAAGAGATATCGGATGAATTTGAACAAATAAAGACAATGATGAATGAAAATACAAATTGTTATCTGTTTAAAATGGAACAATAATAGTTCAAAGGAACAAAGATAGGAGGATTTTTTATGATTTTTGAGACAAATTCAGCAGAAGAAACTTTTGAGATGGGATTTAAACTTGGAAAAAAAGTAAGTGCGGGAGACATCATCTGCATCGAAGGTGACCTCGGAGTAGGAAAGACAGTCTTTGCACAGGGATTTGCAAGAGGCCTTGGTATTACCCAGACAATTGACAGTCCTACTTATACAATCATGAAGATTTATGATGGAGGAAGAGCTCCACTGTATCATTTTGATGTCTACAGAATTGGTTCTGCTGAGGAAATGGATGATATCGGATATGAAGAGTACTTCTTTGGAGAAGGAGTATGTCTGATTGAATGGGCAGGAAAGATTAACAGATTGTTACCGGACAGTTCTGTGAGAATCAGAATCAGCAGATCTCTTGTCAGAGATTATGATTACAGAAAAATTGAAGTGACCGGAAATATAAGATATTTTGAAGAGGAAGTTAGGGAATAACATGATATTGGCAATAGACAGTTCATCTTTAGTGGCAAGTGTGGCACTTGTGGATGAAAACACAGTAATAGCAGAATACACAATGAATTTGAAAAAAACACATTCTCAGACATTATTACCAATGATCAATGAGATTTTTAAGATGACAGGGATAGATAAAAAGAGTTTAAGCGCAATTGCAGTGACACAGGGTCCCGGTTCCTTTACCGGTTTAAGAATTGGAGCTGCTACAGCCAAAGGATTGGCATTAGCTTTGGATCTTCCGATTGTGGGGGTTTCTACAATTGAAATGATGGCATATAATTTCAATCACTGCAATAAACTCATCTGTCCGATTATGGATGCGAGAAGAAATCAGGTATATACGGGAATCTATGAGTGCGAAAAGGACGAGTTAAAACAGGTAGTAGAGGATGTGGCACTCTCAATTGAAGAATTGATTGAAAAGATTGGAAGTATCGGGAAAGAAGTGATTTTTATCGGTGACGGGATACCTGTATTTCAGGAAGTGATCGATCAGACGTTAAAGATTCCACACTATTATGCAAACCAGCATTTAAACAGACAGCAGTCATCTTCGCTTGGCGTTTTGGGATTAAAGAAGCTGGCAGAAGGAAAGGCTGTTAAATCAGACTATTTTGCGCCTGTATATATGAGAATGTCGCAGGCGGAAAGAGAGCGACTTGAAAATGGTAAGGAGAATGAAAATTGAAGATGTGCCTTATGTGGCACAGATTGAAAGGCAATGCTTTTCTACCCCATGGTCAGAGCAGTCACTGATGAAATATGCTGATGGCAAAGATTCCCTGTTTTGTGTCGTAGAGGTGAATGGAGTGATCGCAGGATATGCAGGCATGTATTATGTCTATCCTGAAGCAGATATCACCAATGTGGCAATTCTTAACGATTATAGGGGATGTGGGTATGCGAAAGCATTGTTAGAACATATGCTCCGTGTTTCAGGAGAATCAGGAATCACAGAATTTACATTAGAAGTGAGAAAATCAAATACTACAGCAATAAAGCTTTATGAAAAGTTTGGCTTTGTGAGTGAGGGAATCAGAAAAAATTTCTATGATGCTCCCAAAGAAGATGCTGTGATTATGTGGAAACGCTGCAATTAATTACCACTGTTGTATCAATGGGTGGTCGTGTATAATGAAAACAGCTGCAGATAGAAATACAAAATAGGTGATTGCGAAACTGCGATTCGCATTATGTTAGTTGTATACAATGCACAAAAGCAACACAGACACGCTTTCGCTTGGAAAA
>CACYDA010000316.1 GCA_902773095.1 uncultured Lachnospiraceae bacterium
TGCATGGAATACTTCTGCACACCATCTTAAACATTCTTTGAATGAAGGAGCACCTACAGGCATAATCATAAATTCCTGCGTATCAACTGTATTGGTTGCATGAGCGCCACCATTTAAGATATTCATCATAGGAACAGGTAATCTGTTTCCTGAAACACCACCTAAAAATCTGTACATAGGAACACCAAGTGAAACAGAAGCTGCTCTTGTAGCTGCGATAGAAACTGCAAGAATTGCATTTGCACCAAGATTTGACTTGTCCTTTGTTCCATCTGCTTTAATCATCGCTGCATCAATTGCATAGATGTCTGTCGCATCAAGACCTTTTACGGCATCACTGATAACACCATTGATATTTTCTACTGCCTTTTTAACACCTTTTCCAAGGTATCTGTCCTTATCATGATCTCTTAACTCTAATGCTTCGAACTCACCTGTTGAAGCACCACTTGGAGCTGCTCCTCTTGCAATTGTTCCGTCGCTTAGAGTAATCTCTGCCTCTACTGTAGGATTACCTCTTGAGTCAAGTATTTCTCTGCCCACTACTTTTTCAATTTTCAAATTACTCACTTTTTTATTCTCCTTCCAGCTTTACCGTATTTATAATATGAGTGAATACAACATTATAAATTAACTATAACAAAATGACACTATCAAATTTTATTATCAAAATACATGTTTTCTTTGAATAATAAGCAATATTAAGATCAAACATCTGATTAATATCTATTATATTCTGATTTTGTCCAAATAATCTGATTTCATTCAACACCTGTCATCTCTTTGTATGTAGTCAAAAATAATGCTGTCATATTATCTGTTGTAAAAACGTTTAATTTGGAACTCCAAACCGGAATCTGATTTCTACAAGCAAACCTGTATAAATAGTTTTCCGGTATTTCTGACATTCGCAGTAATCAGAATCGGAGTCCATAATGATATGCCTTAGTTAGTAAATATTAACTAACTAAGGCATATCATTATATACTCAAAAAAGCAAGGACAAAAAATTAATTTATCCTTGCTTTTTATATTTCATTTCGAATATTCCTTTCTTTTTTTGCAAAAAAACTTATGATAATTTAAACTCGACATTAAATTATCATACGTTTATCATGCAATATAAAAAATTCAACTTAAATTAACCGAAATTCTTTACATTCCCATTGACTATATAACAAAATTTGTGTATAATTTTGTTATATACAAGGAGGTGTTTATCATGCCAACAATCAAATCAAGTGCCGATTTAAGAAATAACTACAACGAAATCTCTACATTCTGTCATAATTATCCTGAACCGGTTTTTATTACGAAGAATGGAAAGGGCGACCTTGCTGTTATGAGCATTGAAGCCTACGAAGAATTAACCAGTCGCTTTGAACTATATAGTAAGATTAAGGAAGGTATGGATGATATTGCTTCTGGCAATACCCGACCTTTTGCGGATTCAATGGCTGATATTCGGAGCAAGCGTCACAGATGAGTTATAGCATTCATATCACATCTACTGCAGAACGCGACATCATACAAACGGCAGACTATATCGAATTTATCCTTAAAAATCCAACTGCCGCCAAACATCTACTTGATGCAGCAACAGAACAAATCAATTCATTGGCAGACTTTCCGGAAAAGTTTCGCCTTGTAGATGATCCTGTTTTAGCCAGCTGGGGAATCCGATTTATTATCGTCAATAATTATTTTGCGTTTTATACAATTGATAAAGAAAAGCAAATAGTAATTATTGTACGATTTCTATACCGAAAAAGCAACTGGAATTCCATTCTTCATCAGGGATTTTCATTTATTTAAGGAATCTGCCACACAGATTCCTTTTTTAATTGGCAGCTTTATTAGCTAAACTGCTACTTCGGAAAACCTTTTCTATTTCTGCTTTCATGGCATGTAAAATAAATCACCTGATACTCCTTCGCAATATTTTCTAACAATCTCATCCCGCCTTTTACTCTCTCATTATCAAGATTGACAAATGGATCATCAAATATCACAACCGGTTTTTCGCTTGTGTACATTGCATGAATCAAAGCCATTCTCATGCATACTCCTAACAAATCTTGTCTTCCTGTACTAAACATCCCAAATTCCCGCTGCATTCCTTTTTCATCTACAGTAATATTCGTCTTTGCATCAATATGAAAACAAGAGGTTTGCCCACCGTCTATGATATGATAATATTTTAGAAAACCTGACATAACCGGCTGCATATATTTCGCTGTAAATGAATTTTTCGATTTTTCAAGCAGATCCTTTGTCTGTTTTAAAAGATGATATTTCTTTAAACCTGACTGATACTTTTCTTCCAGTCCTTTTAATTCTTCACTCTTTTCAGTCAGTTCATCAAATCTTTCTCTCAATTCACTCAATTTTCCATTATCGTCTGAGATATTCTTTTGAATCATTTCTGCTTTTTCTGCCATTTTTTCTATATTCTCATCTATGCTTTGCATATTCGTTGTAAAATTCTCTTTTTCTTCTTCAAATGTAGTCAAATTTTCTTTATGTTGTTTTTCAAAATCAGCTTTCTCATCACTTATATGATGAAATTCCTGATTAGCCTCTATATACCGACTTAGATGTCCTTTCAGCTCCATCAAGTACTTTCCAATATTCTCGCCATCACCTGTTTTTGTAGACAATTTTTCCAAAAAAGCTTTTACTTTTTTCAGACTTGCTTCATATTCCTGCTTTGCTGTTTCTAAGTTTTTGCATTTTGTGTATAGTAAAATAAAATCTTCTTGATCCTTTATGATACTGCGAACAACACTTTCATATTGCAAAGTGGTTCGTTCACTCACATCATAAAATCTTGCAATAAATTTATTGATTTCCTCACTTAATTTTTTAATCTGACTGTCATAATGACTGTTATCAATCATTTCTTTTTTAGCAAGTAATGTTTCATATTGACGTAGATCTGATTTTATTTTATAAAGCAGCTCTATCATATGACCTGTGCTGTTTTCTTCATTGATATGTATGTCGGCAAATTCTGCCGCATTTTCAATATTATTATTTCTATCTGTGTGATCATTATTACTATTAATGTCTTTAAAATAATATTTTTTAGCAAATGCTCCCACTTGATTTTCTGCTTTTCTGATAAAAATTTCATCTTCTGTGATTTCGTTTTCAATACGCTTTAAATGATTGATATTGATAAAATCGCCAGCAATAATGTTGTCATGTTCATTATTATGTTCGTTATTTTTTTCATTATGCTCTTTGTATTTTTCATTCTTTCTTTTTTCATATTCACTGATTTCTTTTACTCTATCTAAAAGTCTTCTACTTTCCGATTTTCGATCAGACATATCCTGCATTAATCGCTTTTTATTTTTTGTACAAAAATATACCGACAGAAAACATATTGCAAATGCCGCACAAAAACCAAGTGACACTGCCTTATTTTTCAAAACCAAAGCTGACACCACCGCTAACATTATGAAAATGATTCCTATTCCAAAAAAAACAGCCAATTTCTTATTATTTAATGCAACCTCGTTTTTGAGTGAAGCAATCTTTGATTTATTTTCATCAAACTCATGTTTTATAAGTTCCTTTTCTTTTTTTAATTCATTGATTTTTCTCTGCTCATCTAATCTGTCACGTTCCAGTCCGCTTTTCATAGAATATAATGCAGCTTTTCTGCTCTCAAGAGAATTCTTCTTTTCCTGACAGAGCATATACTCACGAATCCTTTGATTGACCTCATCCTCATCAGGAAGTCCCTTTTTAAAATGTTCGAGTAGTTTTTGAAAAGATGCCTCTTCTTCGGCTGTCATATTGATTTCTGCCTTTTTCATATTCATTTTTTGAATTTCGTTAATTTTGTCTAAAATATCTTCTGCTTCCTCCCTATCCGGCATATTCGCTCCATTCTCAAAAATATGATTCAGCCTGAAGAATCTCCTTCTTTCCTCCTCTGACAATTCATAGATTTTCATGGTATTCGCATGAGATGAAAGTTTTGTATTTTCCTCTATGCACGAATCTATTTCAGTCATATCAGGGATATCCCCGGAAAACAAACTTCTTAAATATTCCACTTTATTCTTTTTTTCAGAATACTCTTCACAGATAAGTTTGTATCGTTCATAAATAATTCTGTCATCATTTAACCTGCTAATTTTCTTTCTTTCATTAGAGAGTACCATCTGCCGATTTTTCAAATCCTCATAGTCTTTCTTTTTTCTGTCACGAATTAATATATACTCTTCCATTTTCCGTTCCACTTCACCTATGCGATCTACTTCATATTTCAGGCCAGCAATCTCATCTTTTAACTGGTACAAACTTCCTGTTTTTCTTGTAGGACTCATACTATTTAACAAATCATTAAGTCTCTTAGCAGCAGTATCATAATTATTGATATCATCTGTATTTTCAGTAAGATTTCCAATTTTGGCATTGATTCCTGATGTGGTACCTGCAGCACAATCATTTTGTGAGATATAAACAGTTCTCATAAACGAATTGACATCAATTTGAAACAATTCCTCTCCAATATTTTTCGTGTAATCATGACATACAAGATTTGATTTTTTATCCCTTAAAACAAATTCATCTTCATTTTCTTTTATTCCAAACGTTCTTTGCATTTCATAGATTTTTCCACCTGTCTCAAATGTAATCTTTCCTCCGTATACTCCTCCCTGCCACGGTCTGTAATGTTTTCTTTCATTTGTGATTTCATTTCTGGACTTTCCATTCAAAAAACCATAGAACATCACTCTGATAAACACCGCCAATGTGCTTTTCCCCCATCCATTTTCTTCACAGATGGAATTGATGCCATTATTAAATTGATATGACTGACTGCTCAGTTTTCCAAAATTCTCTATATAACAGCTAATTAATTTCACAACGATTCTCCAATTTCTATGCAGATTCTTAAGTTTGAACTACAATTCTTTCTCACCCATTAACAGTTGTATTCCATACCTGATGATTTTGGCTTTATCTTCCTCTGTGATTGCATTCTCACTCATCACGTTTCTGACAAATTCTCCTTTTAATGATTCATCAAATTGAAACTCTTCATAATCGACCTTAAAACCCGACTCATCACAAACTTTCAAAAAGAAATAATCATCTTCATATTCTTTTTGAAGTAATTCAATATTTTTTTCACATTCAATATCCGTATCACCTGTCAGAACAATTTTGAGCAGACTTTTCTTATCATAAGAAGCACCATCCAGACAATTACCAATTCTGTCAGAAATATCAGATGTACTCATGCAGTCTGAAATATCAACTTCCACTGTATACAGGCTCCTATATGCCATAGGTATCAATTGTGTCGTAAAACTTTTTCGTTCCTCATCGATATCAAGAAGAACAAAACCATGTTCCCCACACTCATCAAAACCTCTGCCTTCCAAACATCCCGGATAGCAGTACATTCCCCGACTGTCAATCGTCCCCTTTTTATATTCATGAACATGTCCCAGTGCCAGATAATCAATCCCTTTATTTTTCAATTCCCGGATACTGATCCTCCATGTGTCATTTTCTGCCTTATGTAATGATTCCTGACCATGAAGAACCACAATGTTGAACTGAGCAGGATTGAGGTTCAATGTATCATAAATACTGTTATGATTTTCAGATGTCAATTCTATTCCCGTAATCACGATCTCTGAGCCACGTTGTTGAATCCCGCTTTCATGATTCGCCACATAAGATATCCAATTTTCACCAAACAATTTCAGATTTTTTGGAATTTGTACTCCTTCAAGCAAACTTTCACTGTCATGATTTCCCCTTAAATAATAAAAATCAATCTCTGCATGCTTTACCATTTCATCAAGCACAGTATTCTTTGCTGTAACAGATATATTTTTTGTATCATATAAATCACCTGCAATGATGATTACTTTCACATCATTCTCACTTGCAAATCTTACCATATTGATAAATGTATTTAATAGCTCCGCTTTTCTGATTTTCGCTTTTTCCTTTGTCAGATTTGCTGTCATCTTTGAGTCAAGATGAAGGTCAGCACAGTGAATTATTTTCATCATTCTCTCCCATCTGATTGTATGTAGTATGTAACAACCTGATCATATCAAACAATTCTAATCTCAAAATATTTTATCATATTTTATAAAATATCACTATTGAATTTTTACTATATTATCATTCTGTTTTCATATAATAAAGTTGCTTCATGTTAGATAGATTTAACTTGCATTATTATGATGTTTTTCAATCTCTGTTTTTCAGTACTTCTTCCAGTGTAATCTTTCTGATTTTTTCAACCAACACCACATTAATGATAAAATACAAAACAATAACCATCACAAAAATAATCACATACAGCCACCAGTCAAATGCAACATCCACAGCACATCCAATATTCGCAACCATATACGGAAAAATAGCATCCATTAATTTTTTTGCAATTGGCACACCAACCAGGGCACCGAACATGACGATATAAAAATTTCCATTCAAATATAGTTTTTGAATTTCGCTTTTCCTGAAACCAAACACCTGCAGCAAGGAAATCGGAATCAATGACCTGTCAATGGTCACACTCATCATCAGATACATCACAACCGCAAAAACAATCGCTGACACGATGATAACCATATCAATCAGTGATTTCATCAAATCAAGCATCACATCTGAGCTTCTGACAATCTCTTCCTTCGTTGTCATTGAATATAGTTTTTCAGAATCAATTTTAAGTGCATGTTCAGACAAAACAACATTGTAGTATCTGTCTGGTTTGTTAAACATAGTTCTCATATCATTAATATTAACAAACAGATAAAAACCTACAGAA
>CACYDA010000317.1 GCA_902773095.1 uncultured Lachnospiraceae bacterium
AATGGAAGAGATTATTGTAGGTGTAGACGGTGTGTTGCAGTTTGATGTTTTAAAATACAGACTGGAAAATGAATATAATGTTGAAATAAAACTGGAGCAGCTTCCATATGAGCATATCAGATGGATTGAAAATAAAGAAGAAGTGAATGTGAATGCGATTTCCGGAACATCAGATATGAAGAAAATTAAGGATTTGAAAGATAACCCATTGTTACTTTTTGTAAACTCATGGAGCGTGGGAATGGTTCTTGAAAGAAATCCGGAACTTCGCCTGTCTGAATTTGGTAAAAACTAACTAATTAATTTTGAAAAAATATGAATTTTTTATTGAAATTTTTCATAAAATAGAGTATACTAAGTCTAAGATCAATCTATAGATTTAGTAGATGTATTCTCTGGAATGTACGACAACTCCTGTTTTTTTGAACCTACATTTTTGAATCGGGATTCCTATTATCTTCAGGACGATGTGAAGCCTCCTTTGAGTGGACCACAGAAGACTGAATGCGGTAACCCACCTAGCGTTGCTAGGACTCAGAATCGCAGGAACCGGCATTTTGGTGATATGAGGGTAGAGCTGATTTGGCAGCATTGTCAGGTCAGCTCTATTTCTTTGTTCTCTTTTATTGTTTAAGAGAATAATTGAAATCGTTTTGTCATAGATTGAAAATATGTTAGAACATCTGGAGTTTCAAAAATTTAAATAGAGTTGATCAAAGAGGTAAATGGAATGAATCAGAATAAAAAAAAATTATTCAATAGGAAAATGGAGTTGGTTCTGATGACTATGTTATTGATTGTTGGAATCCTGTACGTGACATTTGGTGATAAAAAGAAAAAGCAGGCTGTTTTGAATGATGATGAGCTTTCCATACCTGAAGGCGCGTATTCTATTAATATGCTTTTAGGGGAAGAAATCTTAAGTGTAAGTGACCTGAAAAAAGAATATGGGGAAGCCGCCATCAAAGGGGAGGATATGACACTCTTTTTGGACAGGATTGGAATAGAGGATGATGTAAAAGGAGATCTTTATCGGAAATACGCGTCAAAGAATCCACTTACCAGAACACAGTGGCTTGAGATGTTAAAGACAATTGCATCGTCAATCGGGATGCAGGATACTGTTGTAGAAAAGCAAATCAGTGTGTTTCATATAATGCAGGGAGAAGAAACAAATCTGATCATATCTGACGAAAAGATCTATACGTATTATGGGGGAGAACGTAATGGAAAGTACTATGTAACCTTGGATACTGTAGTTGATGCAGTTGTGAGAAATGAAAGCGTTATTTTTATCAGCAATGTACAAAAATCTGACAATCTTTACGAGAATGTACTGATTACCGAAAACGATGGAGAACACATGATAGTATCACTGAATGGAAGCCAAAGAGAATTTGTGGTGGAAGGATTGAATGAAAATCTTTCCAATGTTGTGGCAGACCTTGAGATTTCGAATGGAAAAGTAAATAGACTGGTATTAAAAAGGGATGGAATAAAAGGAAAGGTACTTGCAATTAGTGATGAAGAAATTGAGATAGAAGGATATGGAAAAATCCGGTTATCTGAAAAATGCAGGTACTTTTTAGGATATAAAGGATTTGAACAAACGGATAAAGGGATTGTGAAAATCGGAAGTGACAAACTTATGTTTATTGTTGCAAATCAATTCATCTCAGCCGTAATACTACAAAATGGTGAAAATGAAAAAAATATAAGAGTGCTTTTGAAGTCTACGGGTTATCAAAGTCTGTTTCATGATCATGTTTCCCTGTCATGTCAGGGAAATTATCTGATCAGTTATTACGAGAATGATGAATCCGGAGAAATACATGAAAATGTGACAGAACATGCTCCGGAAGAAATTGTGGAGATCAATCCGGAGGATGAAAGACTTCGAAGTGGAAGAATAAAAATAACACCGGTAGAACAAAATAAAAAAACAACCATACATTCTATCAGTAGAAATAATCGTAATCCGGAGTATAGGGGAACGATAGAAGTTTCAAATTATGATGGAAAATTGGTTGTCATTAATGACATTTCACTGGAGGAATATCTCTATGCTGTGGTTCCGAGTGAAATGCCTACGTCATATGGTACAGAGGCATTAAAGGTACAGGCAGTATGTGCAAGAAGCTATGCAATCAGTCATTTGGGGGATAATATGCTAGGCGCTTATGGTGCCCAGGTGGATGACAGTACAGATTACCAAGTGTATAATAATA
>CACYDA010000318.1 GCA_902773095.1 uncultured Lachnospiraceae bacterium
AAATGATGGATCATTTGCCTGACGGTAGGACTTTGTCAATTCGAAAAGCTTAATGTTCTGTATTTCTTTTTGTATTATGTGACTATTAAAGAAATATATACCTCCATACTCATTTTTTAGATAATCATAGACAGCATCATCGCTGACGATTGGGGGTAGCTGGAATAAATCACCAACAAGAACAAGAGGTAGACCTCCAAAAGGATTCATATTGCCTAGTGCCTTTTGACAGATTTGGTTCATCATCTCGAACAAGTCTGAACGAACCATAGAAATTTCATCAATAATAAGCATTCTTAATTCTTTAAGACGATAGCCAATACTCACTACTCTCAAGGTTGAGAGATTATCGGGATTCTGGTATCCTTCATCCAAATCATCAAGGGCGCTATGAAAAAAAGAATGCATAGTTTTTGCACCATGATATAGTTGTGAAGCGAGATTGGTTGGTGTCAGAACTTGACATCCGCTAATTTCAGATACTAGTTTGTTTATCAAATAAGTTTTTCCACATCCTGCCTTACCGTGAATAAATGTGATTCCATTAGGAATAGTCCTAAGGTAATTAAGCACATCTTCTTGACTAGAACCTTTAATATTGATCATATTGAAATTTTCTAATAAAAAAGCAAACTCCAATGCAGTCCCTGCGAGCCGACCAAAGCTCATATAACCGCAAAGGAGTTTGTATATTATTAATTCTCTCGGTCTTTGTCGGTCAAGAGAACATGAATTCTCTTAGCATCAAGATGCAAAGATAATTATTATTCAGCAAAAATTTGCTACATATGGCATTAAATTGGAAAAAAGTTATCGTTTCTGGGATTTTTACTTGTATCATATAAAACATTGGCACAATTTTTGTATCTTTGTGGGTTATATTTACGGTTTTTAACATAAACCTCAGGGAGTTTAAATCTATATAGGGAGTATGACACCATTAAGTAACGAAGCTTTTGCTGTAATGGCAATGTGCAGTAGAGCCAAAAAGCCCTACGGCATTACCGTTGACAAAATAGGTAACAAACAATTTAAATTTGTCTGGGCTTTCAATATTGATCAAGAGAAAGCTCATCGAGAAGGATATGATGCCAAAACGGTGCGTGGTAGCGTGACCATTGATAGCGAATATCCAGGTTGTCCTCATTGTGGGGCAAAGAACTTTTATACCTGTGGATCCTGCGGGTGTGTAGTTTGCTATCATGGCGAGGAGGCTGTTACCTGCCCAAAATGTGGTTTTCATGGGGAAATCACCAAGGTTGAGGCCATTGACTTGAGAGGTGGTGGCTATTAATTGATATTAAAAGTATTAAGATATGGCAGAATTAAAATCAGGCATGAAGGTCGCGCTTTCAGGTGGCGGACAAGCAGAAATCATTAAAGAACTTGGACGTGGCGGTCAAGGTATTGTATATCTTGTGAGCATTGATGGAGCGCAAATGGCGTTGAAATGGTATCTAAATGATCCTGGAGACAAGTTCTATAAGAATTTGGAACGCAACATTAATGCCGGACCGCCAAGCGACGCATTTCTTTGGCCCGAATACATAACCAAACGTGAAAACGGAAGTTTTGGTTATGTGATGAAGTTGCGCCCGACTAACTATTATGAATTTGGCAATTACCTTTTGGCGAAAGTCACATTCAGATCTGTTACAGCGATGCTCGCTGCTGCTATGAAGATTTGTGACGGATTCATGATGTTGCACCGTCACGGTTACAGTTATCAAGACTTAAATGACGGCAACTTCTTCATCGATCCGAACACTGGCGATGTGTTAATTTGCGATAACGATAATGTGATGCCCCAAGGTGAAAAGAGCGGTATCATGGGCAAAGCAAGATACATGGCACCAGAGATTGTTGCTGGAGGCATTCCTGACATATACAGCGCTCAGTTTTCTTTGTCGGTTATTCTATTCATGCTCTTCTACGCAAACCATCCCTTTGAGGGGGCTCGTGTAGTTGCATGCCCCTGCATGACCGAAAGCTACGAAAAGAAATTCTATGGTAGTGAGGCCATCTTCATTTATGATCCAAACAACAACACAAATCGCCCTGTCCGCGGTATTCACCAGAATGTGATACGTCGCTGGCAGGCGTTCCCCAAACTTTTGCGTGATACATTTATCGAGCAATTTAGCGAGGAAAAGCTGCGTAATCCCAACACCCGCTTGATTGAGATGCGCTGGAAAGATATCATCAACAAGGTTCGTGACGAAATGGTGGCTTGCCCCTACTGTGGCTATGAGACTTTTGTTGAGGTAGCTGATACATCAAGCAAGTGTATGAACTGCGGCAAGCCAATAGATACCTCTCTGCGATTGCTGCTCGGCACTCGTGAGGTTCCTCTCACGGTCAAGACCGAAATATTCATAGATACAGATAATATTCCTGACGGCAAGGTTGCTGTAGATTCAGGTGGCACAATGCTGATACAAAATGTCTCGCCTGATCAGTGGATTGTGGAAACTGCAAGCGGAAAAATTAAGCAGGTTGACCCACAGGGTTACATGCCTGCCAAGCCAGGCTTGAAAATCAAGTTGAAAATCC
>CACYDA010000319.1 GCA_902773095.1 uncultured Lachnospiraceae bacterium
AGACAACAAATTAATAAGAGAGTCCCCTGTAGTTATGTATCAATATGATCTGCATAACAGATTTTATCCATCGATGTCTGTGGGAATGATATGTGTTAATTGGGATACTGATAAAGAATTATTCAATAATCGTGTCGATGTTAAGTTTTTGTTTGGTGAAGGTTTATATAATTGGGAAACAGATGAACAAACAGGGAAATATGGTGAGTATTATAATGGTAATGGTGTCATATCAGAGGCTGACAAAACTTTATGGAGAGTTACGGATTGTGATAATTTTAACATTGAAAAGATGCCAAATGTGTCTGAATATATAGGAGATAAAGTATACTTTGAAACTGATGAATATGATCATGGTATTGATTTTGATGGAGAAAACAGAGATGTTTTGTACTTGGACACAAATAGTACCTTGTACTGTAATGATAAGAAAGTGGCTGAAAACGTAATAAAATATGATAAGTATTATGCACTTACAGGGTCTGGTGATATGGTAGATCTGTCAGGAAAAGTTGTTCTCAATAATGTGAAGGATTTTATGGCTCCTTATTCTTCACATTATTTAAAAGTGTACAGGTATTATCTTGTATTAACATCAGACGGACAATTGTATCAGGTTAAATATGGTGAAGAGTCAGATCAAATAAAAATAGATGATCATGTTGTATCTTTGACGCAGGGAGCATTTTCATCAGATCGGTTTTACGCTAGTTTTCATAATCTGGTAGATAATACATTTGGAATGTATTTAAAAGAAACAGGCGACTTATATGCGTGCAGGTTCATTCCTCAGAATATGGAGTGTCTGAAAATATCTGAGCAGGCAGAAGAGATTTTGGAATATAATGTGGTAAAGAAAAATGACAATACCGTATGGTATGTGGGTTACTTTGATGGTACGTTTTATGAGATGAAATTGTTTGATAATACGATGAATATTGTTAAAGTTGAAAATAGTAAAAAAATGGATAGAAAATATGTTTGCATGAGTAATGATGGAGATATAGAAAACTATACCTTTGTTGATAGCAACAATCATCAGTATTCTGCTGATTTTGATGGTAATCTCGTTGAAGGCAAACATATAGATAATAGGATAGAGAAAATATATAATTATAATGGAATAATAGCTAATGTTACATTGAAAGAGAACTGTTTGTATGTTGATGATGTTCTGATTATGACTAATGTTACAAACATGACAACAGAAATGGGGGGAATTGTTTTTTCAAGAGCGGATGGTACGTTATGGTCTTGGATGAGGGATCTGCAAAACGGAAGTGATCTTGTGCCGACTATTATACATACATTTACCGGAGCAAATGAAAAAATCGGTGATATCACCGGTGACAGTGAAATTGATGTGAAAGATGTGGCATTTTTAAAAAGATATCTAGCAGGATGGGATGTGGAAATAGACGAAAAGGCAGCAGATGTCAATGGTGATGGTGAAGTAAATATCAAAGATGGTGCACTATTGAAAAGATACCTAGCAGGTTGGGAGGTGACATTTTCGAAATAGTATTTGGAGAGATTAGATTGAAATATTCATAAACGGATAGCTTAGTATTTTTTGATGTAAACAAAGATACTAAGCTATCCTTTATTTTGGAAACGAAGTACCATGTTGCAGGAGTATTTAAAATGTTAGTTTTCTTGCGCAAAAGAACAACTAGTTATCAATAGACAAAACTAAAAGTTTATTATATAATGAGTATAAATGTTGTTAAAAAAATATGATATTCAAGGATTGTATCGTTAGGAGAAAAAATGAAAAAAAATCAAAATGGCAAGGAACAGTCATTGTTAAAAACAGTTTTTTTTATACTACCATTTGTTTACGGGATATTTTACGAATGGAGTTCGTGTATCATTGGAATTTTTTTGTGTATGGACTTGTTCATTCATGAGAAAAATGAAAAATATAAGAAAAAAATGGGTGTCAATGCTGCATTATTGATCACGTTTGTTCTGCTTTATTTCATTACATGTTTGTATGCTGTGGATTACGGAATGGCATTTTTGGGTTTTGTCAAATTCCTTCCACTCATATTATTTGTGATGCGCACGATGGATTTAGAGAAAAAAGAAGTACACGAACTATTATCTACAATCCCCATCACAGCGTCAGCGATGACTCTTATTTCCGTGTTAGCATATCCGACCCCGTTTCGAAAATATTTTTTTAAAGCAGGAAGGTTGGGAGGATTTTTTCAGTATTCAAACACGTTTGCACTGTATTTATTGATTGGGATGCTGATTTTGTTCTTTGGGGATTCACTATTTTGTAATGATAAAAAACTCAAAATCAAAACAATGCAGGCTGTGATCATGGGGGCTGGAATTCTGATCACGGGTTCAAGAAGTGTTTTTGTTTTTAGTATTGCAGGTATTTTTGTGTTTTTCTTAATGAGAATATTAAAGAAGCGTGTAATACGGGAAAAAGAAACAACCGATAGAAGGATAAAGCAAAACAGGTTTTTCATTAGTATAGGAACAATCGTGATGATTGGGATAGTTGTTCTGTTTTCTGCATTATCAGGAAACATGGATACATTGAAACGATATTGGAATATGACTACAGAATCCGGCACATTTTTAGGAAGGCTCTTATATTATAAAGATGCCATACATATGATCGGCAGACATCCAATGGGATGGGGATATCTGGGCTATCGGTATGCATCCACAAGCGAACAGACAGGAGTATATTATACCCGATATGTTCACAATGAATTCCTGCAGGCAGGACTTGATATCGGTATTGTAGGGATGAGCATATTGCTCGTATTACTAATTAGGAATATACTGTCAAAACATAATGGTAAGTTACAAAAAATGATATTCATACTGATCTCAGCACATGCATTGTTTGATTTCGATTTGCAATATTTATATATGGATTTCATCCTACTGCTATGTATGGATTGGAATGAAAGGGTAGATTCCGACAAAAATGAAGAAAAAGCAGAGGATAGAAAAAACGGTACAATCACTAGTAAGAAATCGTGTCAAAAAGTGATGATAAAAACAGGATATGTGTTCACAATGATTCTTTTATTATATATGAGTATACCATTAATGTTGGAACATTTTGGAAAGCATAAAGAAGCTGTAAAATGTTATGCCTATTATACTGAGGCAAAAATCAATCGTGTTTTACAGATTGATGATGAAAAACAGCAGTGGAAAATGGCGGAAGAAATAATCAAACAGAATCCGTATTGTGCAGATGCGTATTATGTAAGTGCGATTTGTGCTGCCAATCAAAAGGATTATGAGTTTATGCAGAAACGCCAATTACGGTTGATCAGACTTGAAAAATACAAGATCGATTATTATGAACAATATATCAAAATGTTATCGTATGCACTGGAGTATTATGTAAAGGAGTCTGATGAGGAAAGAATAAAAGAATATGCACAATATGTTGTCGATATTCCAAAGATGCTAGAAGATGTGAAAGAGCAGACATCAGCTTTGGCATATAAGATTCATGACCGGCCAAATCTTGCATTAAAAGAAGAATATGTGGAGTATATTCACGCAATCGATGAATACTTGAATGCTACGGAAAAAGACGACGAGTAGCGGAGTTCTGATAAGACTGATGATACAGAAGAAGAGAATTCAAAAGTAAATCTTAAAGAAATACTATATACCCAGTTAGGAGATGTCAATATTATTGAGTATTGCGAAGCTGATTATGATATGGATGGGACAACGGAAGCATTTGTAATGGTTGGCAAGAAAGATGAATTTTTTGGCTCTGTACATGGAAGTATATATTTTGTTACACAGTCCGGTGTTGAAGTGGTAATTGAAAATCAGGGCTTTTGGCCTTATGG
>CACYDA010000320.1 GCA_902773095.1 uncultured Lachnospiraceae bacterium
ATGAGAAAAAGGTTGGGGCAGAACATATACTTCTTGCGCTAATTAGGGAAAAAGAGGCTGTCGCAACAAGACTTCTCAATACAATGGGAATTAATCTTAGAAATGTTTTTGTAGAAATACTTGAAACAATAGGGATATCTCCAAATGTATTTAAGGAGGAAATTACTGCGATTTTTCAAGATAACGGAAGAAATAATGGTGGAAGAGCTCAAAAATCTGCTCTCGAACAATTTAGTGTTGATTTAACGGAGAATGCGTCATTAGGTAAGCTAGATCCGGTAATAGGCAGGGAAGATGAAATTTTGCGAGTAATCCAGATATTAAGCAGAAGAACAAAGAATAATCCATGTCTTGTAGGAGAACCGGGAGTAGGAAAGACGGCAATCGTTGAAGCAATTGCAATGAGAATTGCAGAAGGAAATGTTCCGGATTCAGTAAAAGAAAAACGACTTTTGACACTTGATCTGGCAGCCATGGTTGCAGGTTCAAAGTATAGAGGCGAATTTGAAGAGAGAATTAAAAGGATCATCGACGAAGTTAAAAAAGATGGAAATGTGTTATTATTTCTGGATGAAATTCATACTATTATCGGCGCAGGAGGTGCAGAAGGCTCCATTGATGCAGCGAATATATTAAAACCAGCTCTTGCAAGAGGCGAGATTCAGATTATTGGTGCTACGACCATGAATGAATTCAGAAAATATTTTGAGAAAGATGCAGCATTAGAGAGAAGATTTCAACCTGTTACAGTGGAGGCGCCATCGCCGGATGAGTCAGTAGAGATTTTGAAAGGGCTGAAAGAAAAATATGAAGAGCACCATGGAGTCATTATTTCAGACGAGGCTCTTTTAGCAGCAGTAAACATGTCAGACAGATATATCAATGACAGGTATCTGCCGGATAAGGCAATTGATTTGATGGATGAGGCGGCAGCTAAAGTTAAGCTGACTAAAACAAAACAGACCAATGGAAATGGTATGATAGAGTTAAGTAAACAGATTGACCAGTGTGAGGCTGAAAAAATAGAGGCAATCAAAAAACATGAATATAAAAAGGCTGGAGAGATAAAAGAAAAAGAAGATAAACTGAAACAAAAATATGAGAATCTCCTTGTATCAAAAGATGAAAAAACGAAGAAAATCGTAACGGTTGTTGAAGAGGATGTAGCAGAAGTTGTTGCTATGTGGACTAAGATACCGGTCGCAAAAATAAGTGAAAAAGAGTCGGCAAAATTGAAAAAACTGGAATCAACACTGACAAAGAGAGTGATTGGTCAGGAAGAAGCAGTTAAGGCAGTTTCTAATGCAATCAGAAGAGGAAGAGTGGGATTGAAAGATCCGAAACGTCCGACAGGCTCATTTTTATTCTTAGGACCAACTGGTGTTGGAAAGACAGAATTGTCAAAAGCGATTGCAGAGTCTGTGTTTGGAAGTGAGCAGTCTATGATACGTGTCGATATGTCAGAGTATATGGAGAAACATAGTGTATCAAAAATGATTGGTTCACCTCCGGGATATGTTGGATATGATGATGGAGGACAGTTGAGTGAAAGAGTGAGAAGAAATCCATATTCCGTCATTTTGTTTGATGAGATTGAGAAAGCACATCCTGATGTATTTAATATTCTTCTCCAAATCCTGGATGAGGGTCATATCACAGATAATACAGGAAGAAAAGTGGATTTCAAGAATACAGTCATTATCATGACATCGAATGTCGGTGCAGAACGCATTATTGAACCAAAACATTTAGGGTTTATAAAAGAAGACAATGAAGAAAAGAAATATGAAACAATGAAAGAAGGAGTGATGGAAGAAATTAAGAAGCTGTTTAAACCTGAACTCTTAAACAGAATTGATGAAATAATTGTATTTCATTCATTGCAAAAGGAACAGATGCAAAAGATTTTGACAAATATGCTCAAAGAAATAGCAGACAGAGCATTTGCACAGATGGAAATTAGTATAAAAGTATCTTCGGCAGCGAAATCGTTTATCATAGATGAAAGCTTTGATAAAAAATATGGTGCCAGACCACTTAGAAGAAAACTTCAGACAATGGTTGAAGATCAACTTGCTCAGCAGATTCTGGAAGGAAAAATTAAGAGTGGTGACAAGGTAAGTATTGGCGTTACAGGAAAAAGCTTAAAATTTGAGGTTACAAATATGAAACAGTGACTGAGAAAAGAACCAATTATAAAAGGCAGATATAGTAACTGTGAAGTGGAACAATCAAAATAAGGCAGACATGGTAAGTAATATAAGAAATGCTATATGGATTAGAATACTGTATATGAAAACATTGCAAGACATTACACATTAAACAAGGAGGAAGAAAAAATGTCAGTTATAGCAGAATTATTAAAGGTAGAAGAGGATGGTACACTTAGTTTCGGAAATTACGATTTGGAAGTAAAATCAAAACTTTCTGATTTTGAATTTAATGGAGATTTGTACAAAGTAAAAACATTTAAAGAGATAACAAAATTAGAGAGAAATGGGATGTTTGTATATGAGTCAGTACCTGGAACGGCAGTTAATAATTTTTTTGAATCAGACAGTGAAATGAAGTTTCAAGTTGAGGGCGTGGATGATGCACAGATTACCGTAGAAGCAGAAAATGGCGCAGAATACAAAGTTTATGTAGATGATGTTAATGTTGGAACTGTAACAGCGAACCTTGGAGGTAAGCTGGTACTTAGTGTTGAATTAAATGAAGGAAAAGCAGTTAATGTCAAATTGATTAAAGAATAGAAATGATCTGACAGAACTTATCATTGTGACGCTTGTGGTTTTATCATAGACAGAGATGAAAATGGTGGGATCAATATAGAAAACTGTAATAAGTTTAAGGAAATTAAATTAGCATAATAAACATAGCAAAATAGGTGTCCGTTACACCGAATTTAAGCCCCATACTTAATCTTAGATTAAGTTAGAGAGTTACACAAACTTGATTAGCAAGTTGTATGCAATAAGACAACTGTGAAAGGAAACTCGTTGAAAGGGGAAGTGGCAGAAAAGTTGAATTTTAACTTTTTATAAGTTACCACTAACGGTATCAGATATGATAATCAATGCCAGATTGAGAGCAATGTTATAAATAAAATCATTATAAAGAAAAAAGAAAGGCGGTAACTTTGAGCGATCAAGGTTACCGCATGGTGGTATTATGGGAACAAAAACAAAAGGAAGTCTGTTTTTTTGTAATGAATGCGGGTATGAATCTGTAAAATGGCTTGGTCAATGTCCGGGATGCCGTCAATGGAATACATTTGTGGAAGAACCGGCCATCAAAAAAGGTACAATGCTCGTGAAAAGCAATGTAAAAGCAGCATCTCCGGTTGTGTTATCGGAGATTTCTTTAGATATGGAAGACAGAATGAAAACAGGAATAGGTGAGCTTGACAGGGTGCTTGGGGGAGGTATAGTGAAAGGCTCATTAATTTTGGTGGGAGGAGATCCGGGAATCGGAAAGTCAACATTATTACTTCAGGTTTGTAAAAACATTGCATTTGACGGGAAAAAAGTTCTGTATGTGTCAGGAGAAGAATCGCTGAAGCAGATTAAGTTAAGGGCAATTAGAATTGGAGAGTTTAATGATAATCTTTCATTGTTATGTGAGACGGATCTGGAGATAATTGAAGAAACACTTAAAAATGTTAAACCGGATGTTGTAGTAATTGATTCAATACAGACAATGTATAAGAGTGACATTACATCGGCACCTGGCAGTGTAAGTCAGGTCAGGGAATCTACAAATGTTTTTATGCAACTTGCAAAAGGTATGTCGATTTCTGTTTTTATTGTCGGTCATGTAACGAAAGAAGGTGTGGTGGCAGGTCCGAGAGTATTGGAACATATGGTAGATACAGTATTATATTTTGAAGGTGACAGGCATGCGGCATACAGGATTCTTCGTGGTGTGAAAAACCGATTTGGTTCTACGAATGAGATTGGCGTATTCGAAATGCATGAGAAAGGTCTTGAAGAAGTTAAAAATCCATCTGAATATATGTTAAGTGGTAAGCCACAAGATGCATCAGGCTCGGTCATTACATGTTCAATGGAGGGAACCAGACCGATTCTACTGGAAATACAGGCGTTGGTGTGCAGAACTAATTTTGGCATGCCGAGAAGAACAGCAGCGGGAACGGATTACAATAGAGTGAATCTTTTAATGGCAGTATTGGAAAAAAGAGCTGGAATCCAGATCAATGACTGCGATGCGTATGTCAATATTGCCGGAGGAATAAAAATAAATGAACCGGCACTTGATTTGGGAATCGTTATGGCGGTTGTATCAAGTTTTAAAAACAGAGCGATTAATTCAAAGACAGTAGTATTTGGCGAGGTTGGTCTTGCGGGAGAAATTCGTTCAGTAAGTATGGCAGAAAACAGGATAGCAGAAGTGGAAAAACTTGGATTTGAAAGGTGTATCTTGCCTGTTTCATTGCTGGAACTGATTAAGAACAAGCCGAATATAGAATTAGTCGGAGTTTCGAATGTTGCAGATGCGATTAGTCTGATTTAACGTTTTTCCGGAACGAGTGTTTATATATTCATCTAAACTAGAAGATTGAATAGGAAATTATAATTTAAGAAGATTGAATAGGAAATTATAATTTAAGAAGATTGAATAGGAAATTATAATTCAGAAGATTGAAATATTTTTATGGTAAGTTAGCTGAGAATAAAATTGCTAAAAATCCGGAATTGCCTGCTAAATCAAAAATTATTAAAGTG
>CACYDA010000321.1 GCA_902773095.1 uncultured Lachnospiraceae bacterium
GTTTTACCTATGGAGGTATTACTTGTAAATAATAACCTTACCGATATTGTTTGTCGCAGTTTATTTGCTAATATCAATAATCCGAGTCCAAATACCATTATTATCACGGCGGATCAAGAGGAAAGCTTATATCATTTGTTTGAAAACAATCTGCAAAACCAGTTCGCAAAAATTGACAAAGCAGTTGATGTAGCTATTTCTTCTTTACAAGGCTCTCAAGAACCAGAGGCTTATTGCAAAGCATTTGTTGATGTTCTGTCAAACGAGAATCGTATCCTTGTTGCAAAGAAAACACCGGGGATTGATGAAGTGGCTAATTATTTGTTTAGATTCAAACTTAAGAATATTGACAAGTTTATCGATTTGCCTATTTCAAAAATCTACTCCCTTGCTGAATATATCGTAGAGCAGTGTAATAACAGTGAAAAAACTCGTAAGAATTTTCCATACATTAATAACAATACATGGTTTATTGGATCGCTCAGGAATTTAGAAATCGCAATGCGAGATGAAGAAGTGATAGGAGCACTTATTAAGCTCTCTAATTCGTTATGGATTAAACCACCAACACGAATCGAAGGACTTTTACCTACAAGTATCGAAAGAGTAAACGGTACTTGTGATGTGTTGCACGATAAAAAATCAAACCGTAGATACTTTAGTAATCCTTTGGATCGCTATACCATTACTGATGGTGAGAGAAAGAGTATTAACGAAAAGGCTCAAAAAAAACTTGATACGTTAGTTGGGCTAGAAAACGTTAAAACCAAAGTTAGACAAAAAGTCAAAACTGCGGAAAGAAACGCTAAACGCAATAAGGGAAATTCTGCACCTGGTCATTATATTTTCAAAGGACATCCCGGCACAGGAAAAACTGAAGTTGCACGTTTAATGGGAAAAATCCTTCATGCAGCCGGATTGTTAAGGAATGGACACACGGTTGAAGTAACAAAAGATGAACTGGTTTCTAACCATGTCGGAGAATCAGGTAAGCTGACCAAAAAAAAGTGTGAGGAAGCATTAGATGGTGTTCTGTTTATTGACGAAGCATATTTATTGGTAAATACAGACAGCAACCATGACGGGAAATTTCCTGATAGCTTTGCTGAAGAATCCTATACAACATTGCTCAAGTTTATGGAGGATTACCGTTCTAGGATTTGTGTTGTGGCGGCAGGCTATCCAGATAAAATGGATATGTTCCGCAGAGCAAATCCCGGCATGATGTCTCGTATTCCTGATAGCAATGTAATTGATTTTGAAGATTACACTGAAGACGAGCTAATTAACATTCTTAAACTTATGGCACTGGAAGAAGGAGACGTTATCCTTTCTGACGAATTCATCGAAGAAGCTAAAAATACACTTGCTGATTTAAAAGCAGAAAAAGGAGAGGATTTTGGTAACGCGAGAGATGTAAGAGATTTACTGATTTACAGTAAAGATAACGCTAATGATAGAGAAGACGATTTTTCGAAATTACTAGTGCTCAAAAAAGAAGATGTTGATGTGAATCGAAACGTAAGGAATCCTGAAGAAGCTGCAAAAGCATGGGCTAAATTAGATGGATTTGTAGGACTTAATAATATCAAGGATCAGCTTCAAGATTTAATAACACATAAACAGATATTTGGCACAAACAAAATAGAAAGCATGATATTTGCTGGTCCTCCCGGAACGGGCAAAACTGAAGTATCTAAACTTATTGCCCCTATTCTTAAAGCCGAAGGTGTTCTTAAAACATTAAAATACATTCCTGTGACAAGCGATGAGCTTCAAGGAAAATATCTTGGAGAAACTGAGAATAAAGTCAGAAAACTATGTGAACAAGCATTGGATGGTGTTTTGTTCATAGATGAAGCTTATAATTTAATTAATCCTGATGGTACATTTCTAAATCAGTATTGCAGTATGGCATATAACACTATAATGAATTTTATGACGGCACATAAAAACCACATTATTGTTATTTTTGCTGGTTATGAAAACCTAATGGATGCTTTTCGTAAGGCAAA
>CACYDA010000322.1 GCA_902773095.1 uncultured Lachnospiraceae bacterium
CCGCATTTATGGTAGCTGACAGAGTAACAATTGATACACTTTCTTATAAAGATGGGGCGACTGCTGTTCACTGGGAATGTGACGGTGGCACAGAATTTGATATGAGTGACAGCGACAAGACGGATCATGGTACTACAATTACTTTGTATCTGAACGAGGACAGCCTTGAATTTGCAAATGAATATCGTGCAAGAGAAGTAATTACAAAATATTGCTCTTTCATGCCAATTGAGATTTATCTTGAAAACCCAAATGCAGAGCCACAATATGATACAATCGATGAGGAAGAAGTAACAGAAAAAGATACTGTCATTGAGAGAATTGTGGAAGAAGCAAAAACAGAAGAAGTTGAAAACGAAGACGGAACGAAGGAAGTAAAAGAAATCTCTCCTGCGAAGAATAAAGCGAAAATTCTTAAGCGTCCTGTTCCACTCAATGACACTACTCCACTTTGGTCAAAACATCCAAATGAATGTACTGACGAAAATTATAAAGAGTTTTACAGAAAAGTTTTTAATGACTATAAGGAACCTTTATTCTGGATTCATTTAAATATGGATTATCCATTTAACTTAAAAGGTATTCTCTACTTCCCTAAGTTAAATACCCAGTATGACACAATCGAAGGCACAATTAAATTATATAACAATCAGGTATTTATTGCAGATAACATCAAAGAAGTCATTCCTGAATTTCTAATGCTCTTAAAGGGTGTGATTGACTGCCCTGACCTTCCTCTGAATGTTTCAAGAAGTGCATTGCAGAATGATGGTTTTGTAAAGAAGATTTCTGACTATATTACAAAGAAAGTTGCTGACAAGTTAACCGGAATGTGTAAGACTGACAAAGAATCTTATGAAAAATACTGGGATGATATCAGTCCTTTCATCAAATTTGGTTGTCTAAAGGATGAAAAATTCTGCGAAAAGATGAATGACTATATTTTATTCAAAAATATCGATAAGAAGTATTTAACACTTGTAGAATGCCTTGCTGAAAATGAAGAAAAACATAAAAATACGATTTTCTATGTGACAGACGAAATCCAACAGAGTCAGTATATTAATCTGTTCCGTGAAGAGAATATTGATGCCGTTATTCTTGATCACAGTATTGATGAACCATTTATTACACATCTTGAGAGTAAAAATGAAGGTGTCAAATTCTTAAGAATTGACTCTGATTTAAATGATTCTTTTAAAGACGAGAATGCAGACAGTGACAGTGAAGAATTCAAAGCAAATGCAGACGCTCTCACCGAACTCTTCAGAAAGGCTCTTCATAACGATAAATTAGATGTTAAAGTGGAACAGTTGAAAAATGAAAACATATCATCTATGGTAACATTGTCTGAAGAAAGCAGACGTATGCAGGATATGATGAAGATGTATGGTATGGCAGGAATGGATCCTTCTATGTTCGGTACAAATGTCACTCTTGTCCTCAATGCAAACAATGCTTTAGTGAAGTATGTATTGAATCATAAAGATGGAGAAAATACAAATATGATTTGTGAACAATTATATGACCTTGCTCTCATCAGTCACAAACAGTTATCTCCTGATGAGATGACAAAGTTTATCGAAAGAAGTAATCAGATTATGATGTTGATCGCACAGTAATTCCAAGCTATGTACCGGCATCTATGATATTGCTACTGAAAAAATCAGGGCAGAAATCCAAATAATCATCTGGATTTCTGCCCTTTTCTATTGTTTCTGATGATTTTCATTTCTGATGATATTTCACGATCAGCGATATCCCTATCATTAATGAAATAAATACCCAAATCCAACATAGCTTAAGATCATCATAATGACACCAGCCAACAAAACACCTAATACTACTGCTAACACTGTAGATTTAAAATCCATATCAAGAATACTTGCAGCAAGTGTTCCTGTCCATGCACCCGTTCCAGGTAAAGGTATTCCTACAAAAAGTAACAATGCGACAAAAGTTCCTCTTCCGGCTTTTTCTGTCAGTTTTTTACCACCGGATTCCCCTTTTTCCAAACAGAAGGTAAAGAATTTGCCAATATATTTCTTATCTTTTCCCCACTCCAATACTTTTCTGGCAAATAGATAGATAAATGGAACCGGTATCATATTTCCAACAATACAGATTATGTACGACTGTATTACAGGAAGATGCCATCCCTGCGAAAAGATAATGGCACCTCTCAGTTCAATAAGTGGAATCATCGATATTAAAAATATTTCAAGGTAATGTTTAATCATTTTTTCCTCCAGACATGACAAATTATTATATTTTATGCAAATCCACTAGATTATATCACAATGAAGAAATTTTTAACACTACTATTTTTGTTTTTTTATTGATACGTCAATTTTCATATAAGAATAATAAAGCACACTCTTTAAAATCTTACTTCCGGATAATAACATGCCATCCCATTGGTACACATCACTTCTCTTTCATTCGGAAAAATCATTTTTCCTAAATACTCCGCTTTTGAAGTGCAATTCATTGCGATATCAATATTTTTTTTAATCAGTTTTATATCTTCACATACTGCTTCACAATGATCAGATCTCCCTACAACTTTTCCGGCATTGATATTCCAGTTTACAAAATCATAAATCGCACATAAACCACAGGCATAGTTATGAAACTCATTTTTCAAGAGTAGATTGGTATACTCCATGTTACTTCGATTTTTAAAGATTTCATTTTCCTTCGTAAGTATCACTTCATCCTCTGCCCTGTCCAAATCTGCACAAATGGAACACATCTCCTTTCTATGAAATCCAAGACAATTTGCATCAGAGAATTTGCAACCGTTTCTCATTAAGAATACTTCATATTCCAAATCTATATCACTTTTTACAATCATTTCAATCTCATCCAGACTTAAATCCCTTGGAAGAATGATTCTCTTCGCTCCAAGTTCCTTATAAAATGACACAATATCGGAATTGTATACACCTGCTATAGTGCTTACAACAAAAGGAATATGATAACGTGATGCAAGATTTGCCAGTTCGGGGGATGAAATAATCAATCCGTCTGGGGGATTATTCATTAGTTTATATAGGTATTCTTCTATTTTTTGAATTTCTTTTCTTGAATATACAGCAGAATTGAATGTAATATAAGAATATGCTTCTTTTTTTCTGATTAAATGAATCAGCTCCTTAATCTCATCAAATGTATTCGCATTTGCCTCTTTTCTGTAACCGGACATTCTGTTGAGATCACTAAATTCACCAAATTCTTCGCTCCATTTTTCATCATAAAATCCAAAGTAGAATTCTCTTGATCCCGCCTCAATATAAGCATCAAGGAACTTTTTATCATTTAAAGGAACTAAAATATCCATATAACCCTCCTACATTATTCATTTTCTCCCTTGATATAAGAAATCAGCTCATTGATTGGAAAATAAATTAATCTTACACTGATTTCTGTCATATTTTGTTCATCATTTTTGATACTATCGTCATAATTTGAAATTTTTATGCAATTGTTTTCAAAATATATCGTCCTTCCTATGCGAAACCACTTTCTTTCCTGATCTACTTCGTACTCAATAACGGATTTTAAACATTCCTTGCTACAATCTATATTTGGTCTTAATTTTTTTTGTACCGGTTGAAACATGGATGCAAATTCACATATTTTACCTGTCGTCATGTAAGTATATGGCGTATGAATACCAATAATACAATCCGGTACTTCTGATAAGTCAATTAACATATGGGTCACATCTATTTCAATTTCATTAATTTGATATTCTTGAATGGAAGTTTCCAAATATTCTGTAAATGATTTTGGTTTCCAGTTTCTTTCGAAATATTTTTCATACCTCGGATCACGATAATCTTTAAAAAATAATCTTCCCATATTTATTTTAATGTTTTTCATATACGCAGTATACGGTTGTTCGCTATGATTTGAATTGAAACAAGATAACCAACGAAGAATACCATAATCATTTACGGTAATTTCGTCAATCATATGATGATAGGTTTCTATTAGACGTATTAGTAATTCTTTCCCCTTTTTCAGGTTTTTTTGACAAAAGATTGGTATGACAAGTGTCACTTTATAAGAATTTGAGATTTTGTCAAGTAGAGTTTTCAAATGATGATAATTAGTATTCAAAAATAACTCATCGCAAAAATATGATCCGACATAAATTCTGTCAAATATTATTTTTTCTTTTACATTTGATATTACCGGATAAATAGCGCTGTATTCTTCTATTTCACATAAATTCAGGCAAGTTTCTGCTTTCATTGATATTCTCCAATCTGGTATTTTCTTCGAAATTATCATACCTGTAATATTTGCAAAAACTTGCCATTTTATACATCGTTATTGGCATTAGTATTCATACTGATTACAATTTTAGTAGTTTGTTATACTTATACACCTGTTATATTTCTAATAATTCCCCATAAAAGTAAACTGATCAGAAAAGCTACTTCTATAGGTCTGCAGCCTGTTCCCAACCTTACGTTTCCGGTTCTAATGTAATGCACAGTTGTCCAAAGATATACCCATATCGTAAACACGATAATAGGGTAAATCATCCTATTTTCATAATAGGCATCGATCCAATCTAGGCGAAGTAAATTCATGACTGCATGAGTAATCCCACATCCCGGACATTTTAAACCAGTAATGACACGAAACACACATGGTATTGCCCAATGCATTGTTGATACAAACAGTGCATATAATAGACCTAAAACAACGAAGAGAGTTGTCAAAATGACAACCCTCTTAACTCTCAATTTCATTAAAACTCAGGTGTAATCTTATTAATCTCATTTTGAACAAGTGCAATAAGTACAATCGGAATAAGTACACCAAGTACAATATAAAGAACCTTGTTATCTTCGCTTGGTAAGCATCTCTGCATCTTTATGTTATTCAGATTCTGGTCTGAGTACATGCCGAAAAGACAATACCCTACAGGTGATACAAACAATGCCAAAACAAGTAACAGTGCCGGTGAGAGTCCACCTGCGTGACCTTCGTTTTCAAGTGCTTCACTTGTAACATAAAGCCAATACATTCCATAAATACCACATGAAATTAATGAAAATACAATTACTAATGCAATATTTCGATTTTGCAGCATATCAATCCCTCCATTTTTACGTTTTGTTCATTATATATCAATATAACCCGTTTGTCAAATAATATCAATCATTTCTTATACTTTACTTAGACAATACCATTCTTTTATGCTATAATCACATCAGTGGTGTTTACTTATCAAATTTTCATATTTTCTAAGTATACATTGGCTTAATGAGAAAATACATGTAGATCTATTTAACATGATTCAATAATAAAGAAAGGCAGGATTTTACTCATGAAATTATGGGGTGGACGATTCACCAAAGAAACAAACGCATTAGTACACAATTTTAATGCATCGATTTTGTTTGATCAAAAATTTTACAAACAGGATATCAAAGGAAGCATTGCTCATGTGACAATGCTTGCCAGACAAGGAATCTTATCAAATGAAGATAAAGATACGATTGTTAATGGTCTTGAGAGCATATTAACTGATATTGAAAATGGATCATTATTAATCTCTTCTGATTCTGAGGATATTCACAGTTTTGTTGAACAGACTCTTATTGAACGTGTAGGCGAGGCCGGTAAACGGTTGCACACAGGAAGAAGCCGCAACGATCAGGTTGCATTGGATATGAAGCTGTATACCAGAGATGAAATCACTGAGATTAACGCTCTCTTAAAAGTTCTCATGTCGACTATTTTAAAAATTATGGAAAACAATACAGAAACTTTTATGCCTGGTTTTACCCATCTTCAAAAAGCTCAGCCAATCACACTGGCACATCATTTTGGTGCTTATTTTGAAATGTTTAAGAGAGACAGACAGAGACTTTTTGATATTTATGACAGAATGAACTATTGCCCTTTAGGCTCAGGAGCTTTAGCCGGAACGACATATCCTCTTGACAGAGAGCTGACGGCTGAACTGCTTTATTTTTACGGACCTACACTTAACAGCATGGATTCTGTTTCTGATCGAGATTACCTGATTGAACTACTGAGTGCCCTGTCTACCATTATGATGCATTTGAGCAGATTTTGTGAAGAAATCATCATCTGGAACTCAAATGAATATCGTTTTGTTGAAATTGATGATTCCTACAGCACCGGAAGCAGTATTATGCCACAAAAAAAGAATCCTGATATAGCAGAACTGATTCGAGGAAAGACAGGTCGTGTATATGGTGCATTAATTTCCATTTTGACTACCATGAAAGGTATTCCTTTAGCATATAATAAAGATATGCAGGAAGATAAAGAGCTTTCATTCGATGCGATTGATACTGTAAAAGGATGCATCAGTCTTTTTACCGGTATGATCGATACCATGAAATTCAACAATGAAGTGATGGAATCCAGTGCAAAAAATGGATTTACAAACGCAACTGATGCTGCTGATTACCTTGTCAATCATGGTGTTCCTTTCAGAGATGCACATGGAATTGTTGGGCAGCTTGTCCTCTATTGTATCAATAAAAATATAGCACTGGATGATATGACATTAGATGAATTCAAAGCAATCAGTCCTGTATTTGAAAATGACATCTATGATGCCATCAGCTTAAAGACCTGTGTTGAAAAACGTGTGACAATCGGTGCGCCAGGTAAAGAAGCAATGAATAAAGTGATAGAAATAAATAAGAAATATCTTGAAGAAAATTAATAGGCATTGATCATACGCCTATTCTACGAAAAACATTCCATTCACGATATGACATTCAATGGAAAATATCACAGAATAAAAAACACGTCAGACCATCATTGCTCTAACGTGTTTTTTTATTCTATTATGATTTTATTATTTTATGATTGATGATACTCTGCTTCGTGAACTACGATCTGGTTAAATGGTATCTCGATTCCTTCTTTTTCCAGTCTCAACTTAACCATTTCCGTTAAATCAAATTTTACATTCCAATAATCTGACGTATTCACCCATACTCTAAGTCCTAAGGTTACCTGACTGGTATCTAAGCTGGAAACAAATGCAAAAATCTCTTTGTTTTTCAATACCATATTATGTTCAGACGCACAACTAATTAATACCTCTTTCGCCTTTGAAATATCCGATTGATAACTTATTCCAAATTCAAAATCAATTCTACGTGTATCGAATGCAGTCACATTTGTAAGGCTGGCATTTGATAAAGTACCATTAGGAATAATATTCATTTTATTGTCAAGCGTAATCAAAGTCGTATAGAATAAATCAATTTTTGAAACCGTTCCTTCTAATGCACCTGTGCTGATATAATCTCCAACTTTAAATGGCTTCAAAATTAAGATCAGAACTCCACCTGCAAAGTTAGACAAGCTTCCCTGCAATGCCAAACCAATCGCAAGACTCGCCGTGGTCAATACTGCAAGAAATGAAGTCGTCTTGACTCCTACAGTTTCAAGTATCACAAGTATTAACACCACATAAGCGATTGCTCTGATTAAAGACAACAAAAACTTGCTAACCGTAATCTCAACCTTTGTCCGATCGAGAAATCTTTTACTAATCTTAAGAAGCATCTTTATTAACAGTTTTCCCACACCAAAGATGATTAAAGCTATGAGAAGATTGATTCCAAAACTAATCACAGAAGGAATGAGTTCCTTTAAACTGTCAACAAATTTACTTGCCCTTTCAACCGTTTCAGAAGCATCTGGTATCAAATGAGTTGCTTCTTCAGTAGCTGCCTCCGCATCCAATAACATGCTATTTAACATCTGCTGCCTCTTTTCATCTTATTTCTTTACTGCTTTTTTAGCTGATGTCTTTTTCGTAGCAGTTTTTTTTGCGGCAGTCTCTTTTGGTGTAGTCTCTTTTTCTGCTGTCTCTTTAGCTGCTGTCTCTTTTGTTACTGCTTTTTTATCTTTTGCAGCAAGCTCTTTTGAGGCAGTCTCTTTTTCTGTTGTTTCTTTTTCTACTGTCTCTTTAGCTGTTGTCTCTTTTTTTGCAGCTGATTTTGACGCACTGTTTTTTGCGGAAGCACTCTTGGCAGTTTTAGTTGCTTTTTCTTTTGCGGCTTTATTTCCTTCAACTTTTTCATCTGCTTTTGAATATTTATAAACAGAAATACTAAGACCTGCCAGATTCACCCTGATTGACTCTTCTCGGCCATCACACTCATCGGCTTTGGATTGTTTTAATCTTGCATTTACAAATCCTAAACCACCAAACGAAGTACTGCTGGTATTGAAAATCTCTTTATATTTTCCGCATTTAGGTACTCCAATCTTATAATCACTTCGATCTACAGCATCAAAATTACATGCAATTAATAATATTTCATCTTCGCTTGTGCCTTTTCTGACAAATGTAAGAACACTTTCACGTGCTGATATATTATTGATCCATTCAAATCCACTCTCATCATGATCAAGCTCATATAATGCAGGCTCCTGCTTATACAATTTATTCAGTGCCTTGATTAATTCGAAAACATATTTATGCTTTTCTTCATTTAAAATATCGAAATTCAAAGCTTCACTTTCTTTCCACTCATTATAAGTAGCGATATCCTGCCCCATAAAAATCATCTTTTTACCAGGATGAACATACTCATATGCAAGTGCAAGCTTCATATTGTCAAACTTACGAAGTTCTGTATCACCAGCCATTCTGCTCAACATTGAAGACTTTCCACCGATAAATTCCGGTGCCTGATAGCCAACGATAAAACGATCCGTATACTGATAAATCATACTTAATGATAATTCATTATAATGTGGCTCTCTAAGATATGCCGGTGTAGCCATATAACTTAAGAAATCTTTTCTCCATTCATGATTCCATTTCAGATCAAATCCGAGACATGATTCTGAAACTTCTCCGGTAATCTCAGGATATCCGGAAGTATCGTCAGCAATTGTGATGACACCTTCTCTAAGCCTGTGAATTACAGAATTGAAATGTTTCACAAATTCAATTGCTTCAAGATTCTGTGTACCACCATAGATATTTGCTTCCCATTCACCCGGATTTCTGTCATAATCATGGTAAAGAAGTTCTGCGATATTAACAAGACTGATTCCGTCGAAATGATATTTATCAATCCACATAAATGCATTAGCAATCAGATAACTTGTTACTTCAGGTCTTGCATAATTATACATATGTGAACCTGTTCTAGGATTGATACCTCTCTTAGGATTGTCACTTTCATAAACACACGAACCATCAAAATAACCCAGACCATTTTCTTTTGTAGCAAACTGGGTAGGTGTCCACTCATAAATTACACCAATTCCTTTAGAATGCATATAATCAACAAAATACATCAAATCTTCATTTGTTCCATATCTTGCTGTAGGTGCATATAAAAAGTTTGTCACATATCCATTTTTTGAATCATCATAATACTCAGCCAATGGCATCAGCTCAACATGGGTATATCCTGCCTGGACAACATAATCAGCCACCGACTTTGCGATACTTCTGTAATTAGCAATGCCATCCTTCTTTTCGAAGTTTGCTGCACTCAACTGATAAATCGATACAGGTGATTTATCACAGCTAAATTTTGCACGTGATTTAATCCACGCTGCATCTGTCCATTTAAACTGGTCAATATCAGCAACCACTGAAGCATCTCCAGGAAGATTTTCCATTCTAAATGCATATGGATCTGCCTTTAAAAGGTTTTCGCCACCCTTTTTCTTGATCTCATACTTATATAAACTTCCCTCTTTGATTTCAGGAATAAAGATTTCAAATATTCCGGTATCATCAATTTTTGTCATCTGATGAATTCTTCCGTCCCAATTATTAAATTCACCGACAACACTTACTCTGATTGCGTTTGGAGCGAAAACGCAAAACCTCACTCCACTTACACCGGATACGGTACATTTATGTGCTCCCATCAGATCATAAGCATCGTATGCAATACCAGCATTGAATTTTCCGTATTTTTTGATATCATCATTAATAAAAAATTCATATGCATCATAAAACTCTTCAACATAATCGCCACGTTTAACGACTAACTTGTACTTAACAGTTTTATGAGACTCTAAGATTGTCGCATAGAATCCGTCATCATCCATTTTGTACATATCGTATGTCTTGCCTGAATACTTCACCTGAACACTATCAGCGCCAGGAACAAATGCCTGAATCAAAAGTCCATCCTCAATCAGATGCTGTCCTAATAAGTCTCCGGGATTATCAATATCTGTATATTCAATTCCTTCGATTAACGGCCAGTCCATCATTCCATATAGTTTATCAAACATATACGTACCTCCAATATTTATTATGTATATAGTTCCTATTATCTCATAAAAGAGCTTTTTTTTCAATGTATCGCTATAAAAAAACAAAATAATTTTTAAGGTTTATTCTTTACTTAATTTTGCATTCATGTTAAAATGTGCTTATTGTTCAGTTTCAACTGTTTCTGAATAATAGAAAGTCATGTGGTGAACCACATAATATATTAAGATTAGGAGAAATTAATTTGATATCAGAAATCTACTTAATTTTTAAGGGATTTACACAGAGACTAAGGAAAGATAATGTTAGTGCCTTTTCCGCCCAGGCAGCGTTCTTTTTATTTATGTCTA
>CACYDA010000323.1 GCA_902773095.1 uncultured Lachnospiraceae bacterium
ACTGTATTCTCATGACTCTATTGTGTTGTGAAAAAACGGATGAAACTGTTACAGCAAAACGGAGCATACTGTTACAGTTTTGCCACGCAAAGTTAACTTTTTTCCTCGATTTCGCCAACAGCTCTATATTCCTATAATCAGCGGAAACATGTAGAAAAACACCATTTTCCGCTGATTATAGCTTTTTCTATTGCCAAGTCAATTAGGCGCAATCAGTGTCACACTATGCTCCGTTTTCCTTTTACAACCGCTATTACTGTAACAGTGGCTGCAAAAGAGAAGGGGCGCAAATACGCGGTATGACTTCGACACTTTTTGATTATGTTTTTTCAAATGACTGATAGTCACGAGCAGCAAAAAAATCATTGAAAGCTGGGCATCCCGCTTCAAGTTTCATTATCTTGGCAGCCTGCTCGTTTGCACAAAACCCGCGCCAGTGGCACCTTTAGTGAACAGTTTGTTATAAAAAAAAGTGGCTGCTATGTGGTGATTCGCTCATTTAGCTCGTTAGCCGAAGAAGGGAAGTTGTCCGTTCTGGAGAAAGAGGTATGTCTTCATATTTCTACCTGCAGAAGTAAAACAATTACTGCAATTATTGGCCATACAAGATATAATCATAGAAACAATAGAATAGTTTTTACTTGCTGTTGAACTAAAAACATCAAATTTCATAGAAAAATGAAATAACAATAGAAAAAAAGATGTATTTTTGCAAAAGAAAGAAATTTAAAACTAGTCATTATGATTAAAAAGATAGCCATATCTTCAATAGGCCCTATCAGCAAATTTGAAGCGAAACAATTAAGTAACATCAATCTGCTGATTGGCAAAAATGGTACAGGGAAGACAATTCTTCTAAAGGCTTTGTACGCTGCAATAAGGACTGTTGAGCAATTCAAACGTGGGAAGGATATAAGATCAGAAAAGGATATTCTTGCTGAAAAATTACACTGGACATTCCAGACATTACCATTGGGTAATATTGTAAACAAAGGAGCATCTTCGCTTTCATTTAAAATGGAATCTGATTGTGGAGAGAGATTTGAATTTTCTTTCGGACCGGCTACAACTAAACTGATTCAGAATGTGTCTAATTCGTTTTCCCCCCGTTCCAATGATAACTCAATATTTATTCCCGCCAAAGAGATTCTGTCATTAAGGGAGATTATCATCGAATCACGAACTAGATATGCTGAATTTGGTTTTGATGATACTTATGTCGATCTATCAAATGCTTTGGTTCCTACAACTAAGGGGCGTAATTATGTAGCTTTTTCCGAAGCACGTCAATCCTTAGAGGAAATTATAGGAGGAAAATTGGAATATGATATAATTAATAATGAATGGAGTTTCAGGAAAGGTAAATTTAAATATAGTATATCGCTAACGTCCGAAGGAATTAAAAAACTTTCGATTTTGGATTTGCTTTTGGGAAATCATTACCTTACTAAGAATTCGTTGATAATTATTGATGAAGTCGAGGCCAATCTGCACCCGGACATGATTAGGAAATTCTTGGAAATTGTCATTAAGTTGGCACAATCAGGAATGCAATTCTTTCTATCAACACATTCCTATTTTGTCATCAAGAATCTCTATATTATGGCCCATCAAGAAAAAATGAACATTCCCACTTTTTCATTCGAGGAAGATGGAATTGTCGAGAGCGACTTACTAAAAGAGATGCCTAATAATCCAATTATTCAAGAGTCGATAGATATCTATAAACGAGAGATAGATTTGATCTGATATGGAAATTATAGAGTCAAATATGAGGTTCTTATATCCAGATAATCAATCTTATTGGGTAGAGAAGCATGGACTTGTATCGGATATGGAAGGCATTAAATCTTGTGAAGTTTTTACTCTCATCAAAGGGAAACTCGTAATGATAGAAGCCAAGAGTTCGTCTCCTCGTCCTGATAATAATGTGGAATTTGATGAGTTTATTGCTGAAGTCGGGCAAAAGTTTATAGATACCTTGCTTTTCTATAACGCGGCGATGATGGAACGTTATTCAAAAGATTACAAGCAAGGTTTCCCAGCAAAACTACAGAAGCAAAGTCTCAAAGATATCCAGTATTCTTTATGTCTGATTATTTATGGTCATCAAGACCGATATATGCCGCCAATTCAAGACGCATTAAGGAATCACCTAAGAAATGTGTTGAAATTATGGAACATACCCGACATAAATGTGCTTGCCTTGAATCATGAGAACGCAAAAAATAAAGGATTGATATCCCAATATCTCCCTAAGCCCCAATTGGATGAGTTTAAAAACCAAGGTCTGAAAGATGAGAGTCTCATAGTTAAGGTGAAGCAATGGTTTGTTGATAACCCAGTTGCTATGCCTTGATTTTTATGACGTGATGAAACGTAAAAATGCACAGTTGATGTTTTCCTGACTTCGACACTTTTTGATTTAGGTATTTACATATTACTTATAATCAACAAACAGCGATAGTATTCATTTAAAACTGGGTGTCCCACTGTCGAATTCAAGAATAATACCAATTACCGCTGATTATAGCTTTTCTATTATCAAGTCATTTTGGCGCAATCAGTGTAACACCATGCTCCGTTTTTGTTCGGACGAGTGAACGGGTATGCTCGGAATTGAACGGGTATCGGCCGGAATATGGCGGGCCCTTCACTCATCTGTCTCGCGCGGTGACTCGTTGCCTCAGCCACATACCGAAGAAACGGTCATAGATGATATAGCTACCCTCTACCTTGCGTTCACAAAAGTACTCTGCATCCTGTGTCCATAGGTTACAAACGGATTGTTTATCAGCCTCATATCGTCACTTCATATTTTACGCAGCGGAAATTACGTAATAATCATTTCCAATTCTGGAATTGAATGGGTATAGGCCGGAATAGCAAAAGAAA
>CACYDA010000324.1 GCA_902773095.1 uncultured Lachnospiraceae bacterium
CCGGTAAAGCAATTACAGGTTACACCATTTTTCATGACTGGACAATAGTCGAAAATTCGATTGTCCTTGACATGGGGAGCACATTATTGCGCCTTTCTCTGGATATCAGCCTGGCGCTGAAATGCAGTCAGTGCTTTCTGGCGATTCCGTTTGTATTGCTCTGCTGCCTGCTTTATAAAAGCACCACAATAAACACAATGAAAAGATTCATCAGAAGAACCTTCAATAAGGCTTATTGCTCCGCAATTATGGCATTTAAAGCTGCCCTTCACAGGCGGAATGTCAAGATCCGGAAGGCTGGCGGTATCTGAATCTGTATTGAAAGCAGGTTCAACAGCTTCTTCAAGAGCATCTTGTTTCGTCGATTCCCTTTTTCTCTTAGGGTGCTTTGTCCTGCTTGACAAAACGACTTTCAGAATCATAATAAGTACAATCGAAGCTGCAAGAATGACGATTCCGGTTTGAAAAGATTTGCTGCTAACGAGATTGATTATCAAAGCGAGGCATATAATGATCCCGAAAAAAGTGATCATCACTGCCCACCTCCTAACGGGTGTTTTCCACCCTTTCATTTGCATAATCAGCTTTTCACGGTTATCCAGGGCCACCATTCATTGCCCCCAATTGCCACATACAGAGATTCTTTGTCTCGTATTTGATCCGCCACATTTGAAGTTTTTTTGAAATCCTTTTCAATCTGAAGCTTTCTCCGACTTTCGTAACTAATTACTTTCAAGGCTATTCCGATGCGTCAGAGTCCTTATTATTCTCATCTGAAGAAATAATTGATCGCTGCTGTTCATTTTTCTTCCTCCGCCGCGCATAATCAGAAGATGTCAGCATTCAAATCAATCCATAAAGCCGGCCATACACAAATGTTTTCACTGCAAACCAGGTTATTGCTGCATGTGTCACCATCGTTATATACTCAGGCGGCCATATTCAGAGTGCGGACAGATGAACGAAGCCACCGCCATGAAAAGCTTAGTTCTTTACACACCCTGCTTCCACTAAAAACACCTTAGTTTTCTTGCCAGGATATGTACCCTAGTTTCTTGTCAAGGATTTGAGAAATTCTTATTCTCATAACAGGTCGAACCATTACGCCTTCACTATTCGGTGAAAAGTCAGCCCTTTCTCCCTCACTCGTTGTTAAAGTTGCTGAAGGATAGAAAGCTGCTGTTACTCTTCTCCACCAAGGTGCATAATCATGGCTTGCAAATGCTTTTTCTTTAGCTTTTACAAACACTGTTGGTTTGCATCTTTGATCAGAAAGGTTTTGTGTTTCAGGATATGTCGCTAAATAGATCTTATCATTTGTAAAAGGCCATGGCCATTTATTGGCTTGGTTATAACTTACCTTCGTATTCATAATCATTTTCTGTTCATCACCTGTGAATGCTTTTTTCAAAAAAGCACCATTTAGCCATTGCCTAACTGAAGAAGATTTCCAATTCGTAATAGTACTATTCCCTTTTTTATAAGCCATGGTATCTAGACCATATCTGCTAATTACGGTCAGTATATCGTCTTCAACCGATAACACGATCCACTCTATTGGGCTCATTGTTTCCCCGTCTGCTCCCTGAGTATAATTTCCAAAGAAAACACTTCGATTAACAAGCAAAGAATATTGCTGATGGATAGTTATAATCTGTTCTATTCTGCTATTGGCATCTTTGTATCCAGAGGCTTTTATATATTCTTCCACTGCGTAAGAATAGTTTTTGCCATTCTCTCCCATTAACCCAAGACTATAATGACATTCTTTTATTTTCTCAAATGAATCTGCGTATCCTCTTGAAAGGCTAAAATGTGCCAAAGCTGACCCATACTTTTTTTTCTCAATTTCCTGTAAGCCTAGATCATAATTCAGTTTTTTTCCCTGCTCCTCTGAATCCCTGTAATCTTTAGCGAGGGAAAACTCAGAAAGCGCTGTTTCATAATCATTTTGTTCCAGAGCTTGCATAGCCAAATTATAATGGATCGCTTTTATTTTGTCCTTCGAATTTGCATATGCCCCCGCCTTGGAAAACTCTGAAAGCGCGGTTTCTGTATCTCCGTTAGTTAGCGCATCCATAGCATGCTGATAATGGATACTCGGAACTTTTTCTGCGTAATCACCTCCTAGAGTCTCACAATATGCAATAATCTGATCGTATTGTTTGTTATCCATCATAAGAGCTATGGCTTGATCACGGGCATCAAAATAATCATCGGCTATCATAAACTCGGAAAGCGCGGTTTCTGTATCCCCGTTAGCTAGTGCGTTCATAGCCTGCTGATAGTGAATACTCGGAACTTTTTCTGCGTAATCATTTCCTAAAGTCTCACAGTATGCAATCAGCTGATCATATAGTTCGTTTTCCATCATAAGATTTATGGCTTGATCACGGGCATCAGAAAAATCATCAGCTTTCATGAAGTAATCAATGCTGCTCTGAGCATCTTCCTGTTCTTTGAATTGTAATGCCAGTTCATACCAGATACCCTTTGCCTGCCATTCCGAATCATCAAATTCCCCTAAAGCTAAGAAGCCTTCTAACGCAGTCTCATAATCATTGTTGGATGCTGCTTCCAATGCAATCATATATTTGCATTTGTTTGTATAATAATCCAAATCAGGAGATGCGGCAGAGGGTATAATTGACTTAACCAGCTCGAGTGCTTCCTCCCACTGACCATTATCCATCAGATCCAGAGCTTTTTTATATAGCGGATTTAAAAAATCGATCAGTTCACCCTGCTTATTGATAACTCCCCAGGTTCCGTCCTTCATACATACATATGCTTCGCCGTTTCGAAAGGAACGTGCTTTCGAATACCTGCCTTCGATTACAGTCTCATTTTCCTTATTAATATATTTGCATCCATTCCATTCTGTCACAGCAGCAAGACCTTCTGAGAAAGGTAAAACATCTTTATATTGTGGTGCAATCACAACTTCTGCCTCTTCGTTTATATATCCTTTTCTCCCATATTCAGTGACAATTGCCAAGCCTTCTGTAAATGAACCTATTTCATCCCACCTGATTTTCCCCAGTATATTACCATGGGTATCCAGGAATCCCCTCTTTCCAGAATCATCTTGAACTTCAATTCTGCCGCTTACAAATACTGGTTCTGCAATTTTCATTGTATTCCATCTCTGTTCCCAGCTTGTATTATATGAATTTCCCAAGCTTCTCCAGTGTGGCTCTATAATCGACATTCCATTTTGATCAATCATTCCGAATAAGTAGTTATGCCCACTGGCTCTTGCTACTGTACAGTATCCGTGAGAATTAAAGTTGGAGATTCCATCCCATGCGCAATCAATAATTGCTTTTCCTGTTTCATCAATATATCCATATTTATTCTGCAGAGTTGCTGCAATAAGGCCGAAGTTATTTGCTGACGAAAGAGATTCCCATCGTGGGGCCACCATGATGTTCTTGTTTAGATTTATCAAACCCCAGGCATCCATAAATTTGAAGGCAAGGAGACCTTTGCCGAGCATTTTCATTTCTGAAGCCCGATTCACGACACTGAGTAAATAGGCTTTATCTTTGCTATCTTCATATGAATCCAAATCAGCAAACATCTGATAAGCCTTTTTGAATTCTCCTGCTTCAAAAGCTTTTAGTGCATTTGCATATATTCCCCGGTCATGGAGAGCAGCTGCTCTGGTTTCACTATCACGATAGCCCGATAGTTTGAGGAAATCCGTGTATGCTCCACCGAAATCCCCAGCTTGTTCTTTTTGTTCCGCTGCAGCATAATCTCTTGTATTAATTTTTTTCTGTACAGCTTTCGCTCTCTCAGGGCTATCCAAATACCCGTCTAAAGCTTTGTATAGTTCCAGTGCTTTCTCCAGATTGCCGGATAACTCTAATTGATTTGCCGAGGCGTAGTCCCGTGCGCGTATTTTTTCCTTAATGTTCTTTACCCGTTCCGTGCTATCGGACCATGCGCCAAGTTTCATAAATGCAGATAAAGCTTCTTCAAGTTTGCCCGCTTTTTCAATGGCATCTGCTTTACGATATTCACGATTCATGATTTTCTCTGGATAACTGGCAATCCGCTCCTGAGAATCTGCAAATAATAGTATTCCATTTAACGTTTCTTCGGCGCCTTCATAATCCTCTGAACCCTCCTGAGAAAGCGCTGTATAATAAACAGCAAGCAAAGGGCTATCCATAAAATCACCGAGAGCAAGCAAATTTGTAACAGCAGTCGAGTATAAGCCCTTATCGCCTGCGGAAATTGCTCCGCAATACATAGCATATTTACTTGCGTCCTGATATCTGCCTAACTTCTTAAAAGCTGCTTCTGCTTCCTGTATTTGATTCTCTTGTAACAGTTGAATTGCTAATTCATATTCATGCGAAAGATCTGATGCAAATGTCACTGAAGGAATCGCATTCACGAGAATGAATAATACCAGAAACAGAGAAATAATCCGTATTCTCATCATTTTGTCCAACCTTTCCTCGAAATAGGGCGATAGCCTAAACTGCCAGGAAATCATTTTATGTGTGGAATTCATCCATAAGCAAATTACTGTTGTATGTTATACAGCGCGTTATCTCGCAAGAAGTATATCATGTCTTGCATATTCTCGCAATTGCCTTTGCAACGTTTGCAGACGCCTAAGCACGGTAATGTCATGGCTCATCTGTTCATCCAGGAATTTAGAGCAAGAGTACATAACGATCAGGAATTATGCACTCTCTTCAGCTCCCGTCAGCATTCTCATTCAGAACCAGCCGTGCTGCCTTTTCTGCCTGTCCAGCTGCGCTAACGATAAACCGCTTATCGTTCTTCAACGCTGATAACCAGCCATTCACATATGCAGCGGAGTTCTGAAATGAAGAAGCAGTTTCGAGGCCCGTCATATTCACAAGATATGAAGCACCTAACTCCGATGTCAGTTCTTCCTTCGAATAGGACTCAGAGCCATATCTCGCTACGTCCGTAATTCTGTTCAGCCGAGAGTGATGCCCAGTTGAATGAATACTTTCGTGAAATACGGTGCTGTAAAATTCGGCAACATCGCTGTATTGACTGATTTCCGGCACAACGATTGTATCTGTGCTGGGACTGTAATAGGCGTTGTTGCTCTGAATGCGCTTTAGCGTAACACCTGAACTCCTGACATAATTGTCGATTATGCTTTCCGCCTTCTTGTCTGGCTGCAGGTCACTGTGGAAAGTCGCAAATCGCGGCTTCATGCCCTCGCACTGGTTGATATGAAAGACAGAGTAGTACTTCAGCAGCGGAACTGTCTTATGCTCTCCGGTTTCCTTATCTTCAGTCTCCAGGAACTTAAAGA
>CACYDA010000325.1 GCA_902773095.1 uncultured Lachnospiraceae bacterium
AGCACCTGACTCTTAATCAGGGTGTCTAGGGTTCGAGTCCCTAATGGTGTACGGATACCCCGGAGCTATAATGCTCCGGGGTTTGTTTTATTGAAGCAAAGCATTAATCCACACAGGAGGAGGTCTGTCTGTGTTTCTGGCACAGGGTATGAACGAAAGAGAAGCTTTGTTGCTTAATCCGCTGCAGCTGGCATATATGGGCGATTCTGTGTGGGAAATGATTGTTCGGAGCCGGCTGATTCAGCAACGTAAAAACGTGCATCATATGCATGATGCATGCGTTGAAGCTGTTAACGCAGGAGCGCAGGCCAGGGGGCTGGCAATTATACGTCCAGAGCTTACTGAACAGGAAAGAGCAATCGTACAGCGTGGACGGAATGCGCATCCAAAACATCCGTCGCCCAAAAATCAGAATCCGGGAGACTATGCAGAAGCTACTGGATTTGAAGCTTTATTGGGATATTTGTTTTTAACGGATAATTATCTCAGATTGAGGAAATTTGCAGGGATGATTCTAGATCATGAGGAAGGTGAACAAGTAATATAAAATGTCGGAACAGAAAAACCGGAAAAAGGTGAAAAGAAACAATAAGATACCAGCTTCATGCTGCTAAAAGCTCGGAGAACCAGGGCCTTAATAAATATGACCTTTGCAAAGCTGCTTTTATATTCATGAAGGTTATACGGTATACATAGTGAAAAAGACTCGGGATTGCAATATAAAAACACAAGCTATGTATGATGGCAGCCCTGCTCTTTTCTCAGATTCAGATTTTCTGTCGATGCAATAAATATGCTGAAAATAAGCTGTGGAAGAATGAGAAAGTTGGAGAAATGTCGGAAACAATAGGTAAACAGAATGAATAAATGGGAACGAAGAATTCCCGATACGGAGGATGAAAATGGCTTATTATGATGATGTACCGAAAAAGAAAACCAAGGTTAATTATGCAGAAAAAGGTTCCTGGGATGAGGAAGGCAGCCACTATCAAGATGGAGGTCGTCAGAATACGGTGCGTTTTAAAAGCAAAAAAAATGAAAGCAAAAGACATGAAGATGGTATTCGATATTCCCAAAGGAATAAGGATTTAAGCTACATCAAAGAAGGGAAAACAGAAAAACTGGGTAAGAGCAGAATAGATAAGGAAAAAAGAAGAGAAAGCTTATATATGGAGAATAGAGAAAACGCATCGAAAAAAAAGACTTTTATGACAGACGAATCGTTTCCTAAAAATGGAAAGAAGACAACGGAATATAAGCGTATTCACAAAGCGGAACCTGATAAGACCGGATATCAGAGCTTCGAGTATCGTCCACCTCTCGAAACAAATACGCACGCGGATGAAGATAATTATATCCTCTGCGGAAGAAATCCGATTCGTGAAGCACTGCGAAGCGGCCGTGAGATTGAAAAGCTTTTAGTACAGAAAGGCGAGTTGAACAGTACAGCCAGAGAAATTGTACAGGAAGCCCGAATGAAAAAAATCAATGTTCAGGAAACGGATAAACACAGAATGGACGAGATAGCGCCTCATCACCAGGGGCTGATCGCTATCGCGTCGGCTTATGAGTATTCAAGCGTTGAAGATATTCTGGCAGCTGCAGAAGAAAAACATGAGAACCCTTTTATTGTGATGCTTGATGGTGTAACAGATCCGCATAATCTGGGAGCGATTATTCGAACAGCTGAATGTGTTGGAGCGCACGGGGTTATTATTCCGCTACATCGCAGCGTAGGGCTGACTCCAGCTGCTGTAAAAGCTTCAGCAGGTGCAGTCGAACACATTAAAGTAGCTCGGGTGATGAACTTAAATCGAACGATAGACGAGCTAAAAAAGGCAGGTATATGGGTTTATGGATTAACTATGGATGGCAAGGACTATGAAAAAGTCGATTTTCAGGGCGGAACAGTTCTGGTTATTGGTGCGGAAGGTGAAGGAATCAGTCGGCTGACGCTAGAAAGGTGCGATATGACTGTTTCGCTCCCGATGAGCGGAAAAATTGATAGTTTAAATGCATCAGTTGCGGCAGGCATAATGATGTATCGTGTCCTTAGTTGCCGAAAGAATCGGAAATGAACGCGTGTTCTTTCCAACTGCATGATACAGAGGAAGCGAGGCGAACAAGGTGGATCGGGAGCTGGAAAAAGACCGAGACTTCGAGACCCAGGATTTACATAATGTAGACTGGAGCCTTGCGGAAGAACCTCAGGAAGATCTATTGCAACGATACAGCAATCTGTCGGATGAGGAAGCAGTGGTACAATGTCATCAAGGCGACACTCTTGCGGAAGAATACTTGTTAGATAAATACAAGAATTTTGTCCGTTCCAAAGCCAGAAGCTATTTTTTAATAGGTGCGGATCACGAAGATATAGTTCAGGAGGGGATGATAGGCTTATACAAGGCAATTCGTGACTACCGGCCAGAGAAACTGAGCTCCTTTCGAGCATTTGCTGAACTGTGTATCACACGTCAGATTATTACAGCAATAAAGACAGCAACAAGACAGAAGCATATCCCGCTGAACAGCTATATCAGTCTCAACAAACCGCTTTACGATGAGGAAAGCGATAGGACTCTGATGGATGTTATTATGGAAGGAAGGGTAT
>CACYDA010000326.1 GCA_902773095.1 uncultured Lachnospiraceae bacterium
CAGAAATCCTGTATGTATTCTTTCCTGCACGTTTCGCCTCATACAGATTATAATCTGCAGTCTCGTAAATCTTGCTCCTGTTACTATCTGCATTATATAAAACAGCACCTGCGCTGAATCTGATACTTGATAAATGATCTTCCTCCGCATGTTCAAACTGCATAGATAACAGAATGTGTTCAAGTCTCATTCTCGCACTTTCTTCATTTTCAACATTTTTCATAAAGACAACAAATTCGTCACCGCCAAATCTGCCAATGATATCGTTCCCCTCCACTGCCTGGTTCAGACGCTTCGCAATCTCTCTTAACAGCTCATCGCCGGTAATATGACCAAAAATGTCATTCACATTCTTAAAATCATCAATATCCACGATACAGAATACCCCATTACTGTTGTGATTATTCTCAAAATATTCATCAATCAATGCCTTTGTATACTCTCTGTTATACAGCCCGGTCAAAAAATCTGTTCTGGATTTTGTAATATAATCTAAATCTTTTAATTTTTCTTCATCTATATTCTTAAACATGGCAAATATTTTCTGCAGCCTGCTGCCATCTTGGTTCGGGATAAATACGACCACCATTCTTACCCAGATATAACCTTTTATGCTGTTTTTAATCCTGAAGTCAGATTGAACTACATATTCTTTATTATGGATCCGTTTTCCGATATCATTATTTCTGAAGATATCAAGATGCTCTGTGTCATCAGGATGAATGCACTCCGTCACCATGTGCCAGAACCACTGGTCCGCATTCACAAAATACGTGTCCACTTCAAACAATTTCTTATATTTTTCCTTATCATATCTGAAAATATTATTCCTCGGATCACATTCAAAAACAACATCATAAGCAAAATCAAGCACTGTCTTATAAACGAGATCATTCACTTCACCGGGCAAATCACCAAATGTAAACTTGTCTGCTCCTGAAATATGTAAAGAACAGATTTTAAATGACTCATCAACATATTTACAAACTGTTGTTGCATCAATTCTGTACTCACTGCTGCTTTCACACACATCACAAGAATTCTTAAGACCTATTCTTGTTGTTACACAGTATATGTCATCAGAAAACTGATCCACATGACTGTATTTACTAACCATTTCAAAACTTTCAGCCCACTGTGCAGCCTCAAGTCCAATCAAAGAAACATCATATGAGAGCAGATGATTCATAATCACTTCATCATTCTTATTCACAAGATATTCTCTGTATGCCTCCTCAACAAAACTTACCGCTAACTCTTTCAATGCATCCATAGCAGCCTCCTTTCACAACAGGCGCTTAAAACTATAGGACCGGCCTTACAATCTTAGGTCGGAATCCACCTTTTTCAAGAGCCTCCATTATCTGTTTCTTATGCTCATTTCCAAAAGCTTCCAAAGTAATTCTAAGTTCAACTGCAGCGTTTCTGTTAATGCTGACAAACTGATTATGCTCCAGTTTTACAACATTTCCCTGCTCTGCCGCGATCACGCCGGCTACTCTTACCAGCTCACCCGGCTTATCAGGAAGTAATACTGACACAGTAAAGATTCTTCCTCTTTCAATCAGTCCATGCTGAAGCGTTGATGACATTGTAATAATGTCCATGTTTCCTCCACTTAAGATAGATACCACTTTCTTTCCCGTAAAATCAAGGTGTTTGAGAGCTGCAACTGTAAGCAGACCAGAGTTTTCCACCACCATTTTATGATTCTCTACCATATCAAGAAATGCAACAATTAATTCTTCATCCGGTATCTCAATAATGCCATCTATGTTCTTTTGTATATAAGGGAATATCTTCGTTCCCGGAGTCTTCACTGCTGTGCCATCCGCAATCGTACTGGCACTGTCAAGTGTAACAACCTTTCCCGCTTCTAAAGAAGCCTTCATACAGCTTGCTCCTTTCGGTTCAACACCGATTACTTTCACATTTGGATTTAACAACTTTGCAAGTGTACTTACACCGGTGGCAAGACCGCCACCGCCAATTGGAACAAGAATGTAATCTACCGTTGGAAGTTCTTTGAAAATCTCCATGGCAATTGTTCCCTGACCGGTTGCCACATCTAAATCATCAAATGGATGTATAAATGTGAGTCCCTGTTGGTCAGCAAGTTCATATGCCTTTTCGCATGCCTCATCATATACATCACCATACAATACCACATTCGCGCCATAACTCTTTGTTCTGTTCACTTTCATCAGTGGTGTTGTTGTCGGCATCACAATGGTAGCCGGCACTCCATACAGCTTTGCTGCATAGGCAACCCCTTGTGCATGATTTCCGGCAGAAGCCGTAATCAATCCCTTTGCTCTTTCTTCCTCCGATAATGTACTGATCTTGTAGTATGCGCCTCTTACTTTATATGCTCCGGTAAACTGCATATTCTCAGGTTTTAAATATACTTTATTGCCTGTCTGTTCACTCAGATAATCACTGTACACCAATTTTGTTTTTAATATTACTTTTTTTACAGTTTCAGTTGCTTCTTCAAATTTTTCTAGTGTCATCTTTCTAATCTTCTTTCTATACAATATTTCAATCTTGATTTGCAGTAGTATTAATCAGCATCAAAAAATACATTATTCACTATCATCACTGTCATTTTTTACATCAAACAGAGCATCCACAAAACGATCTGCATCAAATTTCTGCAAATCATCAATTTTCTCACCGATTCCAATATATTTCACCGGTATGCCGAGTTCTGACTGAATCGCTACTGCTATTCCACCCTTGGCGGTACCATCCATCTTTGTGAGAATGACGCCGGTGATTTCTGCGCATTCCATAAACTGCTTTGCCTGCGAAAGAGCATTCTGTCCTGTTGTTCCATCAAGTACGATAAATGTCTCTCTGTATGCATCACTGTATTCTTTATCGATAATTCTGTTAATTTTCTTTAACTCTTCCATCAGGTTCTTTTTATTGTGAAGTCTTCCGGCAGTATCACAAATCAATATATCTGCTTTCCTTGCCTTCGCTGCCTGGATGGCATCGAATACAACTGCTCCCGGATCTGACCCTTCCTGCTGTGCAATAATATCTGTTCCGGCCCTGTTAGCCCACTCAGTCAGCTGTTCAATGGCAGCTGCCCTGAACGTATCTGCAGCAGCCATAATCACTTTATTTCCCTTATTCTTAAGCTGCGATGCGAGTTTTCCAACCGAAGTGGTCTTACCGACACCATTTACACCGATTACCATGATAATCGACTTTCTGTTTTCAAACTCATAGGCATTTTCACCGATATCCATCTGCTCTTTAATACTGTCGATCAACAGCTGCTTGCATTCTTTTGGATCCTTGATTTTATTCTCTTTTACTTTTTCTTTCAGGTTTTCAATAATACTCTCTGTTGTAGAAACTCCCAAATCTCCCATGATCAGAATCTCTTCAATTTCTTCATAAAAGTCATCATCAATCTTTGAAAATCCACTGAAAATGGAATCAATCCCTGATACTATATTTTCTCTTGTCTTTGTCAGTCCGGAAACAAGTCTTCTAAAAAAGCCTTTTTTCTCTTTCTTTTCTTCGCTCATATATCCTCGCAATCTGAAAACACTCTCTGTATAAACAAGATCTGCTTATCATTCTGTCATGTTTTCATTCTATTTTAATATTCTTAGTTTATCCTTTATCTTCTTGCGG
>CACYDA010000327.1 GCA_902773095.1 uncultured Lachnospiraceae bacterium
TCTGTTTGTTTTTTAGAAATACTATTAGGATTAAATCTATACCAAGAGAGTCCGAATATTTATGTTTACATTTACTACACTCAAACTCATAGCCTATACCCATACCACTTTCCACTTCCTTCCTACAATGATATTAGATCGTCGATTTAGAACTTTACGATTTCCGGTTCATGAGTAAATGATGACAAGGTAGCTGTTGCATTTTGAAAATAAAACACCTCTGTATTACCATCGTCAGCAGAGTACATCTTCTGTAATGACGGATAAGCATCAAGCATAGACTGTCTTGCTTCCCTACGGTCATCCTCCACAAGTTCACCTGCCACACGAAGCCACTTGCCATTCTTAAATGCACAAATTTCCACTTTTGGATTTACATGAATCTGTTTTGACACATCCTTCACCTTTCCTGTCTGTAAATACAGCTTTCCTTCAAAAATATGGGCAGTTCCAAAAGGTCTGACTCTTGGCTGATCACCGTCCACTGTTGCTAAATAATAGATTTCTGCATCTTTTAAAAATTTTACTACTCGTTCCATAATCATACACTCCTTTTCTGACATAATTTGAGGCATTAACAGCCAATCATCTTTATTATACTACAATTATTCTTTGACACTATATTTTTTTTGAAACTATATTTCTATGACAAATAGCAGATTTTTCTTTATTTACGGATTATCTTAATAATAAAGTCTGAATCATTACTGATGTTCTTTGCAACTCATTTTTGTAACAACCATCTTAACAACAACAACTGCATGCACCATTTTATCACTAATATCCCAGTCTTCTTTCCCTGTATAATGCTTCATGATCAGAGACAAACCATATTTCTTTTCTTTCTCTCCTGATACCACACTCACAACACCGTTACCAATCACACTCTGAAAACGTGCCGAATAATTACAGGCAATATCCGCTTCATTAAGTTTATAATCCGTATCCATTTCAAAACCGACATTAGGATTTTTCTGTATTAATTCAATTTTTCTGCCGTCTTTAGCACCATGAAAATAAAAAATACAGGTATGATCCGTTTTCTCATATCCGAAATTTAGTGGAACAATATAAACCTCTCCATCATCATTGAATCCTATTCTACAACAGGTACATCGATTGATGATGTCAAAAATTTGCTCTGGATCCGTAATTTCTCTATCCTTTCTTCTCATAAACATTCACTCCTCAAACTTCGATTATTATGCAAGACTTCAGATTACTTATTTCCTTTGATATTGTCATTTTAAGAAACTCCTTTTATCATACATACCGATACCTCTTACGATTGTGTACCAGACAGATTGCCGTAACAACCACAGCACAGATTTCCGCACATACGATTGATAACCAGATACCGGTGATACCTAAAAAGGCTGGCAATAATAACACAAACAGAACCTGAAATAAAAGTGCCCGAAGAAAGGAAATCAGCGCCGAAACCCCACCGTTATTCAGCGCTGTAAAGAAGGTCGAACCGAATAAATTGAACCCTGCAAACAAATAGCTTACCGAATAAATTCTGATGGCCATCGTAGTCATTTCAAGCAGTTTACTATTTCCGGATGCAAAGATCACGGCAAAAATCCTTGCCGACATCACCGAAATCATAGTGATGATCACTGCCGCAATACTTATCATTTTAAGACTTCTCTTGAATACATTTTGAAGCTCTCTGTCATTTTTCGCTCCATAATGATATCCTACGATTGGTGCAACTCCCATTGCATAGCCAAAGAAGATACCAATAAAGATAAAATTGGTATACATAATGATACCATATGCTGACACCCCACTCTGTCCTGCATATTTCATTAACCGGGAATTATAAAGCATATTTACAATAGACATAGAGATATTAGACATAAATTCCGATGCCCCATTTGTCGCCGCTTTGAATAATTCCTTCCCTAAAAAACGTGTTTTACCAAGCCGTAAAAGAGAACTGTTTGGGCGAAAGAAATAAAAAAGAGGGATGACACCTCCTACCAACATACTCAGCACAGTAGCTGCCGCCGCTCCGGTTAATCCCATACGAAGAACTCCTACCAATAACCAGTCAAGAAGCATATTCGTCATACCTGCTGCAACGGTTACATAGAGTCCGAGCTTTGGCTTCTGTGCTGTGATAAAAAAACTTTGAAAAGCATACTGCAAAGTAAATGGAACAGAGCCGAGGAAACAGACTCTTGCATACTCCACACAATATGGAATCATTTTTTCATCCGCACCGAGCAGGACAGCTGCCGGCTTTGCCAATATAATCCCCAATACAGTAAATACCGCTCCAATCCCCATCAGAGTATAAATAATCAATGAAAATATATCATTCGCCTTATCATGATCTCCCATACCAAGAGTCATTGCCACCAAAGCACTTCCTCCGGTTCCAAACATGAGCCCGATCGCGGAAAAAATCATAATATATGGCATGATCAGATTCAGTGAAGCAAACGATGTTTCGCCCACATAATTCGACACAAAAATCCCATCCACTACACCATAGATTGAAGTAAATATCATCATTGCGATTGACGGCAATGTAAAACGAATCAGTCGCCTGTATGTAAAATGATCCGAAAGTTTAATTATATCTTTCATCGTCCCTCCGTACAATACCATCAATTATTATGAATTATGTTATCTTTTTTCACCAGTTCACTGATCATCTCCCAGTCAGCACATCGACTATAGTTTTCTCCCGGTAACTCGCATTCACGATTCCACGGACGATCGTAAACGATCACCTGTAATTGGGGTAGATGATTGAAAAATCGAAATGCAGACGGCGAATCCTCTATGGCATAATCAAACTTCATCTTATAATACTCTTCGATTTCAAGGCTAAAATCACTGTTCTTAATAAAGCTATCCCGCCCATACTTATTAAGACAATAGAGTTTTACCCGTTCAAGACCATGAAGTTTAAGCCATGCCCGGGATGATTCGTAGGCACTGTAGGGGCGCCCGGTGATCACAGATACATTATGACCACTGTCAATCCAATGATTAACAGTCCTTATTGCCCCAGGCGTCTCCTCATAAGTCAAGATCTGTTCAGGTCTGTGTCCTTCCAACATCATCTTCTCATACTGTTCTTCTGTCAGAGAAAATGATTTTTGCAAATCAAAGTATCTGATCTTTTCATATGGAACATTCTTACCAAATAATTCAGCCACTAGTCCTGAAAAATACCTTGCAGTCTCACACAAACAATCATCAAAATCAACATAAATATTCATGCCTTACCTCTATTATTCTTTCAAATATCCTTTTGCATCAAATGTATAACTCTTGCCATCAATCATGATTGTCGTATTCTTTGCATACCACCCAGAGGAATCAGCGTACCACCATCCATTTGAATTCTGTTTCCATGTCGCTTTATACTCATAGGTCCATGTTCCATCACCATTCAGCCAATATCCGCCAATCCATTCTTTTGCTGCCATTTCACCATTCTTTTTCAAGTAATACGTTTTTCCATCAATCTCCTGCCATCCTGTCTTCATGACACCGTTACTTCCAAAATAATACCATTTGTTATTAATCTTCTTCCAACCCACTGTCATGGCACCATTGCCTGCCAGATAATACCACTTTCCGCCAAGATTCATCCAACCTGTCTGCATCACGCCATCCTGTTGAAAGAAAAACCATTTTGTTCCTGATTTCATCCAACCTGTCTGCTTTGTTCCATCGGTATTATAATAATACCAGGATTTTCCAATCTTTTGCCATCCTCTCAATTCATTCAGATTCACAAATTCAATGCTGTTCTTATCAGCATACTTTTTCTCTTCTGTGTCCGGGTATCCGTATATTTTAAGGTCATCCACAGTTTTATATTCATTTGCTTCACTATCCCAATAGCGCCCTATTGCATCTGTTCCGATATATACCACATCTTCTGAAATGAAAATATAATCTGTCAGACTACTGCAGTTAAAAAATGCATACTCCCAAATACATCTTAGTCCCTCCGGAATGATAATTTCTGTCAAACTGCTGCACCCTATAAAAACACCTGTATCAATGTCCATCAATCCCTTTGGCAGTATTACCTCTGTTAAACTGCTGCATCCCTGAAAGGCTCGATCCCAGATTTCTCTCACTCCCTCTTCAATGATTACCTTTTTAAGACTACTGCAATTAAAAAATGCAGAATCAGGTATGCTCTCTACCTTTCCCGGAATAACGATTTCCGTTAAACTGCTACATTCACAAAATGCTTCTTTCCCAATGCTTGTCAATCCTTCCGGAAGGACGATTTCTGTGAAACTACTACAACAACGAAAGGCTGATTCCCCAATCTCTGTCACTTCCTCCGGAAGAATTATATTCGTTAAATGACTACAATTTTCAAAAGCAGATTCTCCGATTCCTGTCACTCCCTCCGGAAGTACTACTTCTGTTAAATTCGTACAGTTTTCAAACACACCGCTTCCAATACTTGTCACACCTTTTTGAATAACAACTTTCGATAGATTAGTGCAACCGTAAAAGGCACCATTTCCAATATCTGTCACACCTTCCGGGATGGTAATCTCCGTTAAACTGCTGCATTCATTAAAGGCTATATTGCCGATACCTGTCACTCCTTTCGGAATAGTGATTTTTGTCAGCTTACTGCAATTAGCAAATGCCTCCTTCCCTATTTCTGTCACTCCTGACGGAATCGTATAGTTTCCGGCTTTTCCGTTCGGACACAAAATCAGTTTTGTCATTTCTTTATTAAACAAAACACCATCCTTGTACTTATAGGTGGAATTATTGTTATTTACCGTTATTTTTGTCAAATTATCACTATTAAATATAACGTAATCCCCAATGCTCGTCACATCTTTTCCAATAACAAGCTCTGTTAAACTACTGCAATTAGCAAACGCAAAATTATTTAATGTCGTTATTCCTTCCGGAATTACTATTTTTGTGACACTTTTCGCATCATAAAATGAATACTCATCGATTGTCGTTACTGCTTTCCCATCAATCCTTCCCGGGAGCACTACTAATGAATCTGTACCACTATATCCTGTAATCTTAACACTTCCATCTTCCAATACCTTATACTTATATGTAGCATTTCCCACTGTATACGACAAAGTTTCACTTGCATACACATTCCTGCCATTACTTTGCAGGCCAATCACTCCATCAGGTATATTTCCTGCAATCATCATCGCTGCCATCGTGCAGCATAAAACGGTTTTCATTAATTGTTTTTTCATCATTCATTTCTCCTTTCATTCTGTCCACTCTACTGAAAACTCAGCCGTCACATCACCATCACCCAGAACCTCTCGCAATTCTTCCTCATCCACATACGAAATTTTGCCAATCTTTGTGAAATTCCATTGGTTTTCATCATAATAAATCGTTATCTTGTTACCCTGATAAAGAATAATATCTCCAGGCTTCGTGGTAATCTCTTCATCATTGGTCGGCAGCCCCCATGGTAAATCTCCCACTTTTTCAAAATTCCCATAGTCATGCATATCAACGGTCAGTGGCTCCTTTTTGATTTTCTCGAAGAAAACCTCTGCAGAGCTGTTATTTCTTCCTGCGATATCTGATGATAGCTTTTTACTGTACCATCACCATCAAGAACCTTCCCTTTTCTTCCACATCCTACAAATAATAACAAAATCAGAACGATGGGAATCATCACATACATTTTCATCTGTCTCTCCTTTTCATTAAGATTCACATTCAGGCGTTTTAGAAACTTCAAGTTACATTTTGTTAGTTGTATACAATGCACAAAATCAACGCGGACACGTTTGCTTACTATACTTTATTATACTACAAATATTCCAATTACTCTACCATTATCTTTCTCTACCCTATCTGATCTTGAAAATGAAGTAAGTGAAAAACATGTTCCCTTCTTACCCGCCTCTCTGCACCTGATCCAATGCAGTTGGAATTTTCCTAATACGTGGCATATACATATAAAAAAGCTGATGGAGACGATTCATCCTCTCCATCAGCCATTATTCCTTCTTATCTTTATTCTTCTTTCCTCCATCAATTGCCAAATACACCCTTTGAAATGGAA
>CACYDA010000328.1 GCA_902773095.1 uncultured Lachnospiraceae bacterium
TCCACTTTCCCACCATTCTTTGATGAAATCTGTCTTATCGATATAAAAATAATCATTCCTGATCATACTTTCATAATCTTGTATACCGATTGCAACTGTTCGTGCCATATTTTAATTCTCCTTTTTGAATTTTAGAACTATATAATTTTTATACCTCGAACCCGACTATCATTTTCAGACTGTTAAAATCTTTTTCTTTCAAAACACTTTTCCTTCAAATTTCTTTTCTCACTTTCCTATCTGTTCCCCTATCAATACCCTTTTTCCTTCAAATGCAAAACCATACTTTCTAATATGTTCTTTCTGAAACCCTAATGCAATAAGCTCTGCCTCATAATTCTTATCTTCAATCTGTTTCAGTGCCGCTTCCACTGTAGCCTCAAGATTCGCCTCTCTCTTTTCTCTTCTTACCTTAAATTCGATAATGATACCATCCTGCCTGCCGCCTTCTTTGTCTTTCGGATAAATCATGATATCATATCTTCCGAAACCACTTTCACGATTCGATTTGACGATATATTCCTTCGACATATCTACCATCAGTCCCAACACAAACCCATGATAAAAACGTTCCGGTTCACTTTTTCTATACACTGTTTCTCCATGCCCCCCTGTATCAAAACTGCTAAAAATCTGCGATGTCACTCTCTCCATATATTCATTCATCGCATCCAAATCGCCAAGTAATAATGCCTTAATAAAATCATTATAGCTGCCCTTCACACTGCCGAACCAGTCACTCACCATCCGGTAAAACATTTTTCTCACCTCTTCATTGGTCAGTGTCAGCTGATAGAGAGGATATTCATTCCCGGTGGTTTCTTCTCCCGTCTGATAAGACAGCACTTTTAAATATCCGGTGGCAAGCATCAGACTCCAGATAGCCGCCTCATTGGTATCCAGATGATGGTAAACAATCTGTTCGTCTACCGGTACTTCAATACTCTCTCCCCCCAAAAGTCTCTCAAACAATTTCTTGCAGTCAACATCTCCCTCTCTGATGAGCTTACCCACCAGACTGTTCGAGCTGGTATTCGCCCAATAGGCTGACAGCTTTCCTTCTTTCAGATAATTGATAATCGACCACGGATTATAAATATCCTTTACCTCACCAAAAACAAAACCATCATACCAATATTTCACTCCTTCCTTATCCGTCAGTCCTCTTTCATCCATGGCAGCAAAGACTTCGTCTTCCGTAAAACCAAAAGCTGTAGCATATCTGCTGTTTGTGGTTGTAATCACTGCCAGATTATTTAAATCCGAAAAAATTGATTCCCTGCTGACTCTGGTAATTCCTGTCATAATGGCACGCTCCAGATATGGGTTTGTCTTAAAGGTAGAATTAAACAGGTTTCTGATAAACGAAGTAAATTTCTCCCAATACCCATTCACATACGCTTCCTGCATCGGTGTATCATATTCGTCTAATAATATGATGACCTTTTTTCCATAATATCTGCTAAGATAACCTGACAGGTAATGGATTGCAAGTGTCGCATCACTTTCACTCATATCGAAATTTACCCTCTTGAAAAAATCAACTTCTGTTTCATATAAAAAATCACTCTTGAGTAAATATGCATATGATGAAAATAAATCTGTGATTAAGCGAAAGATTTTTTCCTTTGCCTGCTCAAATGTCCTTTCTTTCACATTCGCAAATGAAAGACTGATAACTGGATATGTTCCCTGAATTTCTTTGTATTCCTTATAGTTCCAGATATTCATATGTTCGAAAAGGTCCGCTCTGTTCTCATATTTGTTGGAAAAAAATGCTTCAAGCATGCTCATATTAAGAGTCTTTCCAAAACGGCGTGGTCTGGCTATGAGTGTCACACTGTCACCACTTTCCCACCATTCTTTTATGAAACCTGTCTTATCAATATAAAAATAATCATTCCTTATCATACTTTCATAATCTTGTAAACCGATTGCAACTGTTCGTGCCATATTTTGATTCTCCTTTTGAAATTTAGAACTATATGATTCTTTTATACCCCAAACCTATCCTATTATTTTCAGACTATTAAACTTGTTTTCTATTAAACATGTTTTCCACTGAATCATTACCTGATACTTTTGCTAATATGAAACTCTAGATTCTTCTTTTCGTACTTTGTTAATACACTGATTATAAATAATTTTTATTATATTTTCAATCAGAATCGGAGACATATTTTATAATTTGAAACTGTTGAATTCTGTAATAATCCTGCATCATACCTCGAAATCATCAATGCATCGGCTGTAACAGTTCAGCCAGGGGTGGTGTAACCACCCCTAACCCAGCTAAAAAATAGCTGGGTCTTTTTGAAATATCCGCATGATATCCATTGACATCCTAATTTGAAAGCTGTGATCCATCAAGCTCTAAAAGTCCTGCGTCGGATTCCATGTTTGAACGTAAATCTTATGTGCGAAGTTTGAGTTATTGATATATCTTATTCTTTGGTTTTATGATTTTCACAAGCTACACACAAAATACAAATTGATATACTCATGATTAATATGCTTTGTCTATTATATTCTCCCATAATAATTCACTCTTTATTACGCAACCAGTTCTTCAAAACACTATTCTTCTACATTTTCTTCTACAATCTCATAACAAATCTCATCATCTTCAAACCATGTTCTAATTGTCATATCTGCATTACACTTAAGATTAAAACTAATTATGTTCTTTTTGTTGAATAACAGGATTCACCCACCAATCTATTTTGTGATATCTCTTATACATGTTTCTCATTCTAGTATACATTACCTATATCTTTTACTGCATCTTCTACCCAACGACCATTTTCATCGACATAGTATTTTCCATTATTTACCCATTCATCCACTGCCATAGAACCATCTCCTTCCTAACATTCGTTTCTTAATCACCTGATTACAATTTCTTTTCCCAGTTTTGTCGAATACAGGATTTTCTGTGAAACGGTCATTCCGGTAATCTGTTCCATTGCCTTCTTATACAGTTCCAGCTGTATATAATAGTATTGTATCAACTCCTTTTCCTCTTTTACATTGTCTGTTTTATAATCTACAAGTATCAATTTTCCATCTTCGATAAAAAACGCATCAATGATACCTTGGATGAGAATTGTATCACCTGACTTTTCAATATTCTTTGGTATTTCAATTTTTCCCTCTTCCCCTATAATTTTTGCAATTCTTTTCAACTCATCAATCTCAGATTGGGCAAAACCAACCACAAATTGCTGCTCTCTTTTTAACTTTCCATTTTGATATGCCTTTCGCATTCTCTGATACAAATCTGATTTTGTAAAATCATAAAAATGTTTTGTAAAGATGCATTTCTTTTCTTCTTCACTAATCATGCCCTCGTCTTTCAAACGGTCAATCATACCGGTAATATTGTTCCATGTCGGTTCCATGGAATAGTCGAATTTTTCAAAAACGGTATGATAAACAGTTCCCCGATTGGCAGCACTTATTTTCCCGGGAGTCATTTGCTCTTTCTCTTTCATATGATTACGATCTGACTCATCTTTGTTATCATTGAGTTTACCGGCAGGATTCATTTCATTCATATCATTTATTTCATTGTCATCACCATTTTCGTCTTCTTTTTGTAAAATTGATTTCGCATATTCCTCCATGAAGTCAAAATGGACAATATTTTCCATGTCCTGCTCTTTCAATTCATTTTCATAACTGATTTTTTTAATCTCTGAGACACTCATTTTGGCATGTGATCGCGTCTGCTTATGATACGGATATTGAAATGCCATGATTTCTTCAAACATATGCTTTACTTTTTCGGAATATACGATTTGCAAATCAATGTTTTTTAATACTTCTGTACTGACACTTTCAAGATATTTTTCCTTTACAAGATTTTCTGCCACATCACTGATAGAGACATATCTGACTCTTATATTACTCTCTATAAGATACATCGGATTGTCGACCGGTGGCTCCATTCCGAGAATATCCCGGTAAATCTTACAAAACGCTTTATTTCTGGCAAGTGGAATCGTGATAAAATCCATATAACTGTTAAACCCACTTACCACTCCATATCCCAGATACGGTGCGTTATTATTTTTCTGGGAAATCATTTTCTTTAACCGTTTCTCATCTGCACCTCCCCCTGTAAAAATAAGTTTATCTTTTGCCCTTGTGCATGCGACATAAAACAGTCTCATTTCTTCCTCGATTGCTTCTAATTGAATCTTTCGATTGATGGCAAACTTTTGAAGATTCTTCTTTGCAACTCTTGTTTCTTCATCGATGAAATCAATGCCTATTCCAAGTTTTGAATGAACGACGGCTTTCTTTCTTGCATCCATTAAATTGAACTGCTTATTAATATTAGAAACAAAAACTACCGGAAATTCCAATCCCTTACTTTTATGGATTGTCATAATTCTGACTGTGTTGTCACTGTCGCTTGCAATGGATGCTTCTCCCAGATCAATATTATACTTATTCATTTTTTCAATATATCTGATAAAGTTAAACAACCCTTTATAACTTCCATTTTCATATACTGCCGCCTTTGCTTTGAGCATTTCTATATTGGCGATTCTTTGTGTTCCTGATGGCATCGCACTAACAAAATCATAATATCCTGTTTTTTCAATTACTTCACTGACCAATTCATAGATTGACAGATACATCACTTTATTCCTGAATGACGTGAGCTGCTCTAAGAATCGCTTTAACTTTCCTGTAAGTACCTTGTCATATTCGATTCCTACCGGAAGATAGACTTCGTCATCATTATTTTCACCCAGTTCAATATAAAGCTTCATATTTTCAAACAGACTGACATCCTTGCCACCCACTGCCCTGATGATGGCGATTTCCTCATCACTGATTCCGGCAAAAGGAGATTTCAACACCGCCATCAATGGAATATCCAGTGTTGGATTATCGATGATTTTTAAATAACTGATGACATTTCTGATTTCCAGTGTCTTAAAATATCCTTCTTTTGATTCCATATAAACAGGAATCCCTTCTTTCATCAGTTCACTGCTGATTCCATCTGCATTTTTCCCGATACTTCTAAGAAGAATCACAATATCCGAATACTGAAGCGGTCGGTACTTTTTGTTCTCTTTATCAAAAATCACCATTCCCTTTTCTTTGTCAGTAAGTTTCTTAATCTTTTCTGCTATTACTTTTCCTTCTATCTCAAATGCTGAAGCTTCCATATCCTCATCTTCATATTCATTCATTTCCTTAGTATTAATGAGAATCAATTCTGCCTGATCATCAATTCTTTTCGCATGCATTTCTTCAGGTTCCGGTAGAATAGCACCAAAATATAACTTGTTTTCATCATCATAATCTATGTTTCCAAGCTCATGATTCATCATCTGATGAAACAAATAATTCGTTGTATCAATTACCCCTTTTCTGCTTCTGAAATTCTGATCCAATATAATCTTATAATCCGTATCATTTTCGCTTGTTTGATAGGTACGATACTTCTCTACAAAAATATCAGGGTTTGCACCTCGAAATCCATAGATGCTCTGCTTGACATCCCCTACCATAAAACGGTTATGTATCCCAAATCTTTCTTTTGACAGGGCATTTAACAGTGTCTCCTGAACCACATTGCTGTCTTGGTATTCATCCACCATAATCTCTTCAAAATCCTTAGCAATCTCATCTGCTGTTTTGGTCGGAACAAGTTTTCCATTTTGTTCTTTCACCAGAATTTCGATTGCATAGTGTTCAAAATCATCAAAATCAATCAGGCTTTTTTCTTTCTTTTTCTCTTTAAACCGGACAATAAACATTTTGGTCACATCGACATATGTTTGAATGATATCATGGCACTGCTTTAACTGTAAGAATGCTTCACCAATACTCTGACTGTAGATTCTCTTTTTTAGTTTTGAAATCTCTTCTTTCACAGATTTTCTGCTCTCCGTTACCATGTCTTTCAAATCCGGATCACAGGAATCTTTTTTACAGGTAGGAAGACGCAAAAACTCCATATTGAGTTTTACTCTTCTTTTGTCATAATCTTTCTGTTTAAAAATCTGCACAATCTGTTCCTTTTCTTCTGTCAGCAGATCAATATATACATACGGACCGCCCTGATGACAAATTTCAATCATCGTATCATACTGCTTGATCATTTCCAAAAGCACACCATCGGCATACCGGTTTAAAATAGCAACAAATTCACTTGACTTTAGAGCCTCCTCATCGTCATATTCATACTTCTTTACACACTCGTCAAGCCATTTTTCCGGCCATGGATATCCCATTGCCTTTCCGTATAGTGAAAGGATCATTTCCTCAATATACTCATCCCCTGTTCTGCTTTCAAACTGCATCACAAATTTCCTAAAATCCGGATTCTCAGACAGATAGTATTCTTCAATTACTTCTTTCACCACATCTGATTTTAAAAGTTCCATCTCTCCGGGATCTCCTACACGCACTCCCGGGTCTAAATCAATCTCATTAAAATGTTCTCTCACAAGATTCAGACAAAAACTGTGAATTGTAGTAATATATGCATTATGAATATAGGCCTGCTGTTTTCTCAAATGAAGATTATCAGGGTCTGTCTCAAGTTCTTTTTCTATCGCCTTTAATATACGTTCCCTCATTTCGCCGGCAGCTGCATTGGTAAATGTCACTACCATGATTTTATCAACATCAATCGGACTCTCCGGATCCATAATTCTTTTGATGATACGCTCCACCAGAACAGCTGTCTTTCCGGAGCCTGCCGCTGCTGACACTAAAATATTCTTGTTTCTGGTATCAATCACTCTTTGCTGTGCATCAGTCCAAGTTGCCATTTTTTTCTCCCTCCCGTTTTTCATGATTTGATTCTTTTCGGATGTTTTCCCACACATCCTCCGGATCATTCTTGTAGAGCAGACGATATTTTGCCCCGGCTAAATTTTGATCAAATCCACAAACTGATTTGTAATCACAATAGTCACATGCCTTACTTTCATTGGAATCAGATTTTTTGTAAGGGTTGAGCTCAATCGCTCCATCTAATATTTCTTTTCCAAATTTACCCGTCTTTTCATGAACGAAATTAATCATACAATTGATAGAAAGTGCATCTGCCTGTGACGAACCATTTTTGTACGTTCCTTTTTTGGTATATCCTACCGGTATGTACATAGACTCTCCTCCATTTGCTTTCAACTCATCCATCGCATGATCAAACGCTTTCATGACCTTTTCATCATCATTCACAATTCCATTCACTTTTTGATTCTTTAACACTGCCTCATTCGCAGCATCCTTCAATTCTTCTGCACTTTCCCAGTTTTTCAAATCTTCTTCTTTGATTACAGGATCATCAATGTTGTAATAAAACATCCCACCGGGGATCACGTTTTTCCCGGGATGCTTCTTTTTGGTCAGTTCCAGTGCTGCCTCCATATAGAGGATCAGCTGTAATTGCAGACCATTATATACATCATTAATCTCAAATTTTTTCGTTCCCGATTTGTAATCAATGATCTTCACATAGATATCATCCTGATCCCGATAATAATCAACTCTGTCAATCACACCGCGAAGCCCCATCTGTGCTCCGTCATCATAAACATATTTCATCTCATCCAGTCCATTCTGTGATGAAAATCTCATCTCAAATTCGGATGGAATAAAATCTCCTGCATTAATCTGCTGTTGCAAAATCCAGACTGTTTTTTCGGATACTTTTATTATTTTTTCAAGCATGTATGCATTCCTTCCATTGTCATAAAAAACACCGGACTCATTAGCTGCTGCTTCTGTTACACTTTCGTGAATCAATCGTTTTCTCATCTCATCATCAATCTGATCAAAGGATAATTCTTTTTCTCTCACCTTTTTAAAGAACAATTCAATCGCACTGTGATAAACATTTCCAATATCATTTTTTTGAATGCCATATTCCTTTCGGGGTACGAGCTGCAATCCATATGTCAGGAAATGCCTGTAGGCACATGCCGCAAAAGTCTCAAGTCTGGATACGCTGTTCAACAAATTTTCCCCATATAATGCTCTTGCAACGGCTCTGTCTAGTCTGGAGTTTTCCAAAGAATATGCTGCTGCATGAAGAATTGGTTCCATCTTAATTCCATTTCTGACACACATTGTATATAATTCACAAAAAGTACGTTTTTCTTCTTCACTTAGCCTTCCCGAAATAAAATCATAGATGTTTTTTGACACGTAAGAAACCGTTGTACGAATATTGGTAATACTCTTTGGAAGACTGTCTCTTTCAGCCTTTGATTCATCAACAACATTCAAGTTTTTAAACATGGAAGCAATTGAAGTCACGATATATGACTGCCTTTTTGAGGCACCATCTGCTCCACTTCGCACAAACGAAACAAGAAGCTTCTCTGACATTTTTGTCAGTACAAGATACAAATAAAACCTCTGTATAAATGCATTCTCTCTTGCTGTCGGAGACAGTTCAATTCCACTTTCCTGAAGAAAATTTCTCTCTTCTCTAGTCAAAACGCCGCCTGATGCGTCTGATTTTGGAATCACTCCATCATTTGCTCCAATGAGAAAAAGTACTTTTACCTTACCTAGCCTTGTTCGCTCGATATCTCCCACCACAACTCTGTCAAGTGTTGGTGGCACAAGACCTACCTTGATCTCTTCAAATCCGGAATCAAGCATGGCAAGCAGTTCACCGGCATTTGCCTTCTCATCACCTGTCAGAAAAATGATTTTTTCAAACAATTCCATCACTAATCCATATGTTTGTTTAAACTCGTTTCCTCTCGAAAGGTCCCCCTCATCATAAAAATGTTTCGTGATAATTTCAAGTTTGTGTTTCAAATCAAGTCTGAACACAAGATTACTAAGCTCGGTAATCGCATCCCTTACCAGAATACGCCTCTTCGCTTTAAACACCTCATATGTCTCAAATAAATCTGCTAACACTTTCTGTCTTGCAATCTCATATTCTTCTCTCTCATCCTCAATCGGTGTCAGCCACTTTTTCTTTCCCCGTATTCCATGGGAAATCACATAGTTTTCCAATAAATCAATCTCCGTCCCGGATAATCCTGACATACCACACCTTAAATACCTAAAAACGCTTTCGTATGAAAAGTTGTCTGAAACAACTTCCAACACAGCTCTGATTGTTTCCACCATCGGATTTGCTATCACGCTCCGTTTGGAATCTACAAAACAAGGAATATCATGCTTTTCAAATGCTTCCATGATATACCTGTCATACCCTTCGATATCGGCAGTGACTACTGCTATATCCTTGTATCTGTAATGTTCACATCTCACAAGTCTGCATATCGTATAGGCAGCATACTCTGCTTCCGCAACAGGATTGTCGCATATATGAATACTGATTGCATTGTCCTGACCATTGATGATCTGACTGCTTTTTGCATTGTCCTGACCATTGATGATCTGACTGTTTTTTCCATTATCTTGACCATTGATGATCTGACTGTTATTCACATTGTCATGTTTTTCATTACCGGTTGACTGTTCCGGACTCTTTGTCAGTTCTTTCAATTCCGTCTTATATGGTTTAACCCCATACTTAAATAGATTGCTCTCCAAATAGGAAATCATCTTATTGTCTTTTAATCTCTGTGGCTGCGTCAGTATGATATCACTGTAAATCTGCACATTTTCCTCTCGTGCAATCATCTTCAATTTGTTGATTGTTTTGATGCTCAAACTGAAAACATCTGCCTCATTTTCTTTTGCATAATCTGTCACATGTGCATCTCGAAGTGTGATAGTCACACAGACTTCTTTTACATATTTCAATAACTGCCTGATCACTTCATATTGAACCGGAGAAAATCCGGTATACTCATCAAAGGTGATAAAACTATCTTTCATTATTTCAGATTCTCCAATGAGCATACAGACTTTCTGCAAAAGTTCCTCATTTATGATAAATCTTTCATTGAAATATTCTTTGAATTTTTCCAAAATAAGCCTGATATCTTTCAGCTTTGCATACAAAAGTGGTCTCTTTTGCGCATTTTCCATCATCGTCTCAAATTTTTCATTTGCGATTCCATACTGATACAATTCA
>CACYDA010000329.1 GCA_902773095.1 uncultured Lachnospiraceae bacterium
CATCCTCAGATGAAATGAATACTGGAAATCCATCCTCAGATGAAATGAATACTGGAAATCCATCCTCAGATGAAATGAATACAAATCATTCACCTACAACTGAATCATCACCCATTGCAGAAAAACAGACACAGAAAAATACTTATGTAAAAAAATATTCACCGGGTGTCTATACAACAGCACTAATGTTAAATAACAGTGCACTAGAAATAGAAGTATGTGTAAATTCTGACAAAATCACTTCTGTTTCCATTAAAAATATGGATACCGGAATTAAAACTATGTATCCACTTATTGAAAATTCCATGAAAGACTTAGAATACCAGATTGTGTCCTCGCAGTCACTTGAAAATATAACATATACTGATGACTGCAAATACACTTATCTGATTCTGATTGATGGCGTTTCCCAGGCATTATCAAAGGCAGAATTAAAATAATATTCTCTTAATCAAATGAAAATCATCCTCTATTTCTGCCTTGATATTTCCTTTCATTTTGATGACAAGTCGCAATCTATATCACACTTCACTATCATTGTGAAACCATTATTTCTTTCATTGTGAAGTTCGTATTATGCGACTTGTCAATTTGATATTTTTACTTGCGCCTCATATTTTTTTAATTCATATACAAAATCAAGCCCTGCATTTTTAGCATTTTAAAAAACATGGCAGCTCTTTTTTTTGCAAATTCTCGCTCTTCCCCTAGTTCCTTTACAATTTCTTCTGCAATATCCCGAATGCTTTTTTGTCCATTGATTTTTCTCCAAACAATACTTCCATATTCATCTAACGCAAGCTCTTCTTGTTTCATTTTACCGGAATCTTTAAATCCCATCTTATGTGCGAATCCTTTTCTTTTTGTGCTGATTACAACTCTGCCTTCATCATCTGTAATCCATGAATGATCATTTCTTATCACCGGTATTAAGTCTAAATAGCTTTCTTTTAACATTCTATATTCCTCCATACCTTTGATTTTAACAGATTTTAACAGAATCTTAATCTAAACAAAAATCTATCCCTGCATTTTTGATTTAAAAAATAATGACCCGATGAATCCAAAAATTAACGCTCCTGATATACCTACTGCACTTGCTTTTAAGCCACCCATAAAGATTCCTAACAATCCATCGCTGTCAACTGCTTCTTTAACACCTTTCATCAGTGTATTTCCAAAACCAATGAGTGGTACACTTGCTCCTGCTCCGGCAAAATCAATAAACGGCTGATATATTCCAAAGAATCCTAATATTGTACCGATTACGACAAGCCCTACCATAATTCTTCCAGGCATCAGTTTCGTTTTATCAATAAAAATCTGAACGATTGCACAAATCATCCCACCAATCAGAAAAGCTTTTAAAAGTGCCATTGTCATCCCCTCCTATTTCTAAATTCTTATGGTAATTGCAAAACTCAATTTTCTTCGCAATTCACCTTGAAATTCGCAATTGTTTACTACAACTATTTCTAAAATGATTCCTTCACTAACATCCTTATCTTATTACCTAAATCATTCCTTCACTAACATCCTTATCTTATTACCTAAATCATTCCTTCACTAGCATCCTTATCTTCTCACCTAAATCATTCCTTCACTAGCATCTTTATCTTTCCACCTAAATCATTCACTCACAGCCTCTATGATCACTGCATGTGCAATTCCCGGTACAGACTGTCCCTCGTTAAAACTAACCGATGAGAGTAAGGCGCCTGTCGGAACAAACAATACTTTTTTCCATTCATGTTTTTTAATTTTATTTAAAATATGCCCACATAGCACTGTTGCAGAACACCCACATCCGCTTCCTCCCGCATGGGTATCCTGTTTTTCGGAATCAAAAATCTCAATTCCACAATCCATATGATTCTTGCTGATATCGATATCAACCGCATTCAACAAATCAATCAGAATCTTTTGACCAATCGTACCAAGATCACCTGTAATAATTCTGTCGTATTCATTTGGTGAATATCCAAAATCTGAAAGGTTCTTTTGAATAACATCTGCTGCTGCAGGTGCCATACAGGCACCCATATTCATAGAATCTTTGACTCCAAAATCCACCATTTTCCCTGTTGTTATGCCTGTGATTTTTGCTTTTGCCTGATGTTGGTTCTGCTCACTGTGTTCTCCTAGAACCACTGCACCACATCCAGTCACTGTCCATGTCGCTGAATAGGGACGCTGGTTACCATATTCAAGTGGAAAACGGAATGTTTTTTCTGCACTTGCAAAATGGCTTGAAGCAAGAGAAATGATTTTGTCAGCATATCCTCCTGCTATTGTCATTGCACCAAGTGATAATGCTTCTCCCATAGTAGAACACGCCCCATACAATCCAAAAAACGGAATCTCAAAATGAAGCAGACCAAATGTAGACGCAATGAGCTGCCCAAGTAAATCTCCTGCAAACATATATCTAATATCAGTACTTGCATAACCTGATTTTTTCAGCAAAAGTCCTACTGTCTTTTCCTGCAATGCACTCTCTGCCTTTTCCCACGTATCGCACCCAAATAAATCATCTGTTGAACATTCGTCAAATTCCCCTTTTAATGGTCCTTCACTTTCTTTCGTTCCACATACACTGGCATATTCAAGAATATACGGTGCCCTTCCAAACTGTACACTCTGCTCTCCTAAAGCTCTGTTTTTTTCAGGAGTCGTATTCGATGCTTGTTTCATCAATTCCTTATTCCATTCTTCATTATTTACGCCCATGGTCCAATCCCTCCAACCAGATAATAAATCAAACCTAATATCGAACTGCTTAACAGTCCGTACAGAATCACAGGTCCTGCAATTGTGAAAATCTTACATCCAAGTCCCATTACCATCCCTTCTGCTTTAAATTCTGTCGCCGACGCTGCAATTGAATTCGCAAACCCTGTAATAGGAACTAACGATCCGGCGCCTCCATATTTTCCAATCTTTGGATAGATATTTAATCCTGTAAGAAAAGCAGATAAGGCAATCAGAATAAGCAGGGTTATAGAATTGGCATGCTCCTGCCCCACCCCATTATTCTTTAAAACGTCTACAATCAGCTGACCCAAGGCACAAATCGTACCACCTATCAAAAAGGCAAACAACATATTCTTTGCAAGACTCGTTGTTTTCGTCACATTCTTTACATATTCATTATACTGTTTTGACAATTCTTCATCATCTTTAACCTGCATAAAACAAACCTCCTATTCTTATCACCACTGCGAAGCAGTGATGATGCACCTGCTGCTCATCGCGAAGCGATTTTAATGGCAGCAATCATATTTCAATGATTTCATAGCCAACACCTCAATGTGAAGCAATCCTTATGTTCTGAATTTCCAAAAGTAAATAAAGTTTCCAACAAATTTTCCCAATGCTGCTGCCAGGATAATATACTTCGTATTTCCTTTCAATTTGATTCTCCTGAATAATACAACAGATGCATCCAATGACTCTGCAAGCGACATAGCAACACATCCCACATAGATTCCGATAAACAATCCTTCTATTTCAAGAATTACTGATGATACTGCCTGATTCAAGTGAAAATTCGGCATGAGCAAATACAGATATGCTGCTGCAACAGCACTTACAATCATACAATTCTCATAAATCCCTATCTTATCCATTGTCTTTGTCTTCCATGAAATTCTGGTCATCACACCAATCATTGTGATAAAGGCACATAATCCACATGCCACCAATACACCGGCACTTGAACCAATCACTCCCAAAAACAATACTTTCAACACAACCATCACCACCCGATTTTTTCTGTAATCAAGTACACAATCATTAACTTCTGCTCTGACTTTTGTACTTGATATAATCATTAATATCATCTTCATATTGTTTCATTTTTATCTCTATAGGTGTTGGTTCGTTCTGCCTGTTCTTCTTGTTTGTGAGCCTGTTATAAAACAGTGTTATGCCAAGTGCCATTCCAATACCATATGACATTTCAAGCACACCAAGACCGGAATGTTTCCTTCCATTCATCATCAGATACATTTTTTCAAATAAATCTCCTACTCCCACGTCTTCGTTAAAAGACATAATTGCAAAAGAAGTTCCAAAAAACACTATCATTGCAACAAACACTGTCTTTATGATTTCACTTTTACTGCTGCCATTTTCATTCAATTCGTCTGTGCGGTTGCCACAGCTACTGGTTTCATTTTTTTGCATTACTTCTTCACCTACCTTTCTTAGCCATTATTGAAAACTCATTCTTTATTATTTTGCAAAAATTTAAAAATTTTAAACTAAAAAATGTTCGATAAAATTTTCCAAAATGAAAAGAGTCCTATTTTCATCTTTTCATCAAAATAGAACTCTTTTCATTCATTTCTTTATTCGACTTTACTTTATTCATCTTTATTTTCTGACTCTTTCGCTTCTTGTGCAGCATTATTTTTTTCAACTTTGAAAATGCTGACAGATTCTTCCAGATCAACAGAATTTTTCTTTAACAGTTTTACTTCATCATAAAGTACCTCTACTGCTTTCATCTGCCTCTCAGCATTCTTGCTTAGTTCCGAAGATGCTGCTTCTGTCTGATTTGATGTTGCAGAAATACTTGCAATTGCTTCTAATGTATCATCCTTTGCAACAGCAATTAGCTGAATATTATCTGAAATTGTATCAAGGTCATTTGCCAGTGTATTAACATGTCCCTTGATATCTTCAAATACATTGACAGTATCTCCAAGTGCATCCGACTGGTATGCAACTATATCCTCTGCCTTCTTAGCTGTCTCGATTGTTTTCACTATTCTCGCCTGTATACGTTCAATAATCTCACCAATCTGCGTACCTGCTTCACTAGACTGCTCTGCCAGCTTTCTGATTTCTTCTGAGACAACAGCAAATCCTTTTCCGGCTTCACCTGCTCTTGCAGCCTCAATCGAAGCATTCAAGGACAAGAGATTCGTCTCATCAGAAATGTCATTAATTGTAAGAAGAATACTGTTAATCGCTTTTGATTCTTTCTCAAGTTCACGGATATCTCTGATGATATCCTTTGTAATCATTGTTGTGTCTTTTACTCTGTCTTCCAGTTCTGTCACAATTACCATTCCACTGTCGACAGTATCCTGTGTCTTACCTGCTATTCTCTCAATCTGGTTCGTACTACTGTAAACAACACTAATCTTATCCGCAAGTCCTGACATCTGCAACAGACAGCTTTCTGTATCGGTTGACTGCTGGATTAATCCCTGCTCAATATCTTCGATCGATTCTGTAATATCCTTCGTTGCCTTATATAACACTTCTGAACTGTCATTTACCTTATTCGCTGAACTTTGTACCTCTTCACTGACATTGCGCATCTTGACAATCAGATGTTTAATACTTGAAATCATGTTGCCAATATTGTTAGATAGGAGTCTGAATTCATCATTTCTCTTCATTTCAATGCTTCCGGTCAGATCTCCATTCGCAGTCTGTCTCATCACAGTATTTACACTGTTGATTGCCTTCGAAATACCTGTTGCCAGATAAGAGCCAACGATAACGGCAATCATACAACAGATTAAAATTGCTGCTAATGTATATAAACGTATGTCATTTGCTTTCTCAATAATCACTTTACGAGGTACCATCGCACATACGATGCCGTCACCTTTTTCAATCTTATCATACAAAAACAAATAGGATTCACCCTTGTAATTTACATACTTATATCCACTTTGTTTATCACCAATATTTTCAAAAAACTTTTTCCCGGTAAATTGAAATGTATCACTTCCACTAACAATTTCACGACCGTCACTCGTCACAAATGCAATAATACTGTTTTTACCAACATCTGCACTGTCAAGAATATTTTTCACAAATGAAGTCTTGACATCAATCAGCATATATCCAACTGGTTTATTGGAATTGTCAAGAATCTCTCTGACAAACGAAAGAATATACGCATCTGTATCATAATCCATGATGCTGTCAATCTCAGGATGCCTGCTAATCCAGCAAATCCTATTATCCATATGCTCCATTGCAAACTTACCACTTTCAGAATTCACAAACGCCTCGTAAAAACTGCCATCTTTTACCAAACCGGTATTCGATACTGCTGTCTCCTGATTTTTACTGAATGCTACAATTTCCTGAATATATGTGTCTGCCACTGATTCGTTCACGATTGCTCTCTTGGCTTCCAACTCATAAGATTCGTTCGAATCAAAATTTCCTCCGAAATGTGTGTTGACACTATTGTTGACAGCAATTCTTGTTCCTGCCAGTTCAATACTTTCAAATCCAAGTTCACAATATTTTTTAATCATATCAACACTTGTAAATGTAAGAATCTCTGAATTCTCTTTTAGTCCCTGCTTTGATATCGCAAATATTACCATACCAAAAATCATAAACAATACCACTGGCAGCAAAAATGCTCCTGTCAGCTTTCTTTTGATTCCTTTAAATTTGGCAGCTGATATCTTTTCATCATCCTCCATACTGCTCACACCTGCTTTCTCACTCGTAAAACTATGAATCACATTATTATTCCTATTATACAATACTCTCACTAAAATCTCTAGTCTTTTATACAATACTTACACTAAAATTTCTGGTCGTTTATATAATCTTCTTTCTCAGGCTGATCAATATTTTTTTCTCCATTCTGGAAACCTGAACCTGACTGATTCCAAGCTTACCAGCAATTTCCACCTGCGTCTTTTCCTGGAAATACCTCATAATAATGATGCTTTTTTCTATTTCATCAAGCTCTTCTATGACTTGTTCAAGCACCATATTATTGATCATTTTTTCAACATAGTCAGTCGCTTGGCTCCTATCATTAATCTGATCAATCAGATAGGTTTCACTTCCGTCTTTCTGATAAACCGGTTTGTAGATACTCTCCACCTCTGTGCCTGCCTCTAATGCAAGTGCGATTTCTTCTTTCGCAAGCTTAGTTTCATCCGCAATCTCTTCTATGGTTGGATCCCTTCCTAATCTTTGATAAAGTACCTGAAATGCTTTTTTGATTTTCCAGCCATTTTCTTTGACAGTTCTTGACACCTTTACCATCCCATCATCTCTCATAAACCGTTTAATTTCACCCATAATTAATGGCACTGCATAGGTTGAAAACTGAACACCAAATGCATTGTCAAACTTGTCCACTGCCTTAATCAACCCGATACATCCAATTTGGAATAAATCTTCAGATTCAAACCCCCTGTTAGAAAATCTCCTTACAATGCTCCATACAAGACCGGTATTCTCCCGGACAAGTTCATCTCTGGCCTCTTTATCCCCATTCTTTGCCAAACATAATAACTCCTTATTATCCATGATCAATTCACTCCCCTGATACTTTCCCTCCTATTTTCTTTTTCATAGTAATTTTGGTTCCCTTCGAAACCTCTGATTCCACAAGCAGGCTGTCCATAAATATTTCCATAAACGAAAATCCCATTCCGGATCTTTCCTCATCTCCTTTGGTGGTATATAATGGTTCCCTTGCTTTTTCAATATCTTCTATTCCAACTCCTTCGTCCCTTATGATTACTGTAAATTCATCATGATGAATATAACACTCCATAAAAATGGTTCCGCCTTTATTTTCATACCCATGAATAATCGCATTGGTAACTGCCTCTGATACAGCTGTCTTAACATCTTCAATCTCATCTAATGTCGGGTCAAGCTTTGTCAAAAACGCTGCAGCAATCACCCTTGCCAATGCCTCATTACTTGAAATGCTGTCAAATTCCACATAAATTCTGTTATCCAATCTGATTTCCTCCCTTCATCTCTTCAATGGCAGATTCGATACTGTCATAATGCTTTACAATTTTGTTTAGGCCTGAGTATAACAAAATCTTATCAATATTATTTTTTGTATTCACAGCCCCCATACTTCCACCAAAGTCCTTTACCTTTTTATATCTTCCCATGATGACTCCTATCCCTGAACTGTCCATAAAATCTGTTTTCTCAAAATCAAATAAAATGTGTATGATTCGCCTCTTACATATGATTTCATCCGCATTATTCCTGATTTCAACAGAATTATGATGGTCCAATTCACCACTAATACGTATCACAAGCACATTTCCAATCACCTCCATCATTGAATCTGTTTTTATCACTTTATTATCATTTTTTATTTCATTTGTGCTCACCCTTCTATCATTTTTCATATCATTTGTGCTCACCCTTCTATCATTTTTCACATCATTTGTTCTCACCTTGTTATCATTTGTTACATCATTCGTGCTCACTTCTGTCATCTCCATCTAATCCTCCCCTTTCTCAATTTATAAACGCAAGTGTGCTGCCAGTATCACTCAAAAAGTTACTATTCACAGGATTCTTAAGAAAAGTAACCTCAAAAAAAGATAACCACATATTGTGATTATCTTTTCTTTCGTAAATTATAATGATTCAATTATCTTAGTATTGTAAATCTCTTTAAAATGCTTAGCTTTCTGTAATCTTGTTGATATGTACCTGAATGTTTTGCGCAGCCTTGCTGTCACCAATACCATCCTGTGTGAATTTATTAATCATCTCTGTCATTTCATTTAAAGCACGCTCCTTATATTTGCCTGCCTCATCAATCTTCGTTTCCAATACCATCATATACTGTTTTTCATAAGCTTCACCAAGTTTGTCCGCTGCATCCGTATAATCTGCCTGCATGTAATCATATAAAAAGCAATTCTTTAAATCATTGATCGCCTCATCATAATTTTCAATCGATGATGCCTTGCCAAGTTCGTCCTTTCCTTTAGTATAGCATGCAATAGAAGCCTCTTTAAACGCCTCAGGCTGAATGGTTGAATATAATGCATTAAAAGCATCGGAACGGGATGTATTCCTTATGTTCTTAAGCTGATTGGCACATCCCACAAAATCCTTTCCATTAAAAGCACTTGCTGCCGAAATCAGATTGTCATAATCAGAAAGAACCTCATTATTTTCATTTCCCTTAGAATCCAATTGTCCTGACAGATCATTTTTTTCACCTTCTAATGATTCCATCTGGCTCTGCAGATCTTTCTTTTCATTATTCAGCGTATCAATCTGTGAATTGAGCTTAAGAATTTCTTTATTATGTGTAGCATTCATAGATTTTTCTTTTGCCGGAATCAGCAAAAAGAACGTCATTGCAACACCAATCACAATACCAATGATCACATTCAGCACTGTCATAAATCCTGCATTTGATTCCCGATAAACCATTCTTCGTTTCGGAAGAGCAATATCATATCCTGCCGCCAGCTCCTTTTCAATCTGCTCCTGCTCATAATCACGGATATCCTTCCTGTTTTCAGGATTCTTTTTAGGTTCGCCTTTTCTGCCCTCAGTCTGTTTGTTTACTTCCTCAAGATACTTCTTTGCAAGAGGATTATTCGCATCTATTTTGAGCGTTTTCATAATAGGCTTTTTTGCTTTTTCAAAATCACCTTTTTTCATATACAATAATGCTAACAATAAATGCCCTTTAATCAGGTTTGGATTTGTATTCAGTACTTTTTTTAACTGTATGACAGCAAGGTCATCACTTCCCTGCTTTGCATAGTTTAATGCAACATTATACTTTTTAATTGTCTGACTGATCGTATCCAGTCTCATTGTATTTGACTGAAGCCTTTTGATATACTCACTGGCAAGATTCTTCTTTGGCTGCAAATTTTTACTGATTACCCACTCGCTCATTGCCTGCACTGCTTCACCCATCTCAAAATAAACAAGTCCTAAAAGGTTTCTTGCCTGTGTATTTTTCTTATCCAATTTGACACTTCTTCGAAGGAGCTCACATGCTCCTGTCAAATCTCTGATCTTAGCCTTCGCCAGTCCCATATTATAATAAGCATTAGAAAGCCTGACGATTCTTTTATATACAGCAACGTCCGCTCCACAACTATTACAGAAATCATTGTCAGAGAGGACACTATCACACTTATAGCATCTCATATGTTATCTCCAATCATCTATTCTATCCTACTCATGCAGCTATTCATTTCCTTTAACTTCTTTAAACATCTCTAATACAACATCTGTAATATCCTTGATGTCGCTGTTGTAAATCGCATCTTCCGTCTGGTCAACCTCAAGGCTTGGGCTGAATTTCTTTATTTCTTCATCATAATTAATCATCATCTATATCCATGGAATGCAGTTTTTGCATTCTCTTATCCTTTCCATCACATTCATATCATCACTATATTTATTCCATGCAAAAACTTGTTTCTGTATTTATCTTGGCAGCACAATGTCTCCCGATGCAATATGGGTTTTGAGTTCACCGATCAGGTACAAAGAACCCACGCAGAATAACACATCTTTCTCACTATTTCCGGCAATCGCTTTCGAAAATGCCAATACAACATCCTTGTCTGCTATAATCTGTGCATTACAATTCTTTTCTCTAAAATCTTTTTCAATCTGCTCAAGGCTTAGTGCCCTGTATGAATCAATCTGTGTGATGTATATTCTGTCAACATCTGTTTTTGCAACCATGTTCACCATGTAATCATAGTCCTTATCTTTTACAACGGAAAACAAAATACTTTTCTTGCCTTCACATTTGTACTCTGTGAAGGTCTTCACAAATTCATCAATTCCCGGTCCGTTATGTGCTCCGTCAAAGATCACACCCGGACAAACAATTTCCATCCTGCCTTCCCATCTGACACTTTGTAATGCATCAGAAACCAACTCCAAATCTTTCGCAATCTCACAATCAATATACTCAAGACCAGCAAGTACCAGCATTGCATTTTGAACCTGATATTCACTGATAAAAGGCAATCGGAACATTTCATTTAGATAATAACCATTCCCAACTGAAAAATCAATACTTTTATTATTTTTTGTAATTATTTTATAATCTTTCTTACAAACCGGTATATTTTTTGCCATTTTTTCATGAGCATTTTTTACGATCACATTTCTGACATCTTCATCTTGGGCCCAGTAAATCACCGGAACATGTTTCTTGATAATTCCTGCTTTCTCATTGGCAATTTTACTGACAGTATCTCCTAAGTATTCCATATGGTCGAGTCCCACCTGTGTAATAATTGTCACAACAGGATGCTCAATACAATTCGTTGCATCCAGTCTTCCTCCCAGTCCTGTTTCTAAAATAACACACTCCATCTTTTTTATTTGAAACTCATGCATTGCCATCAGAAAAAGAAACTCAAAATAAGAAGGATGCGAATAGCCCTGTTTTTCCATCGCATCAACAGTATCTTTCACTTTGAGAAAAATGGTCAAAAATTCATCATCATCAATCTGCTGATTGTTGATCCTGATTCTTTCATTATGCGTCACAAGATGAGGTGAGGTAAAAAGACCCGTATTTTTCCCTGCCTTAACCAGTATATTCGACAACATTGCACACACAGAACCTTTTCCATTGGTTCCTGCCACATGTATGATTTTCATCTTACTTTCATCTACTCCTATTTCCCTTAGAAATACCTTTGTATGCGAAAGAGGGTGTTTTTCGGTAAATCTTGGTATCTCTTCTATGTATTTGACTGCTTCATCATAAGACCATTCTGTATAAAAAATGCTTTTCATAATCTTTTGTACATCTCCTTTTTTGCCACGGTCCATAAAGAAAAGAATCTTTATGAACCATCGTATTTGAATCAAATGTGTACTTTACGATTATAAAAAGCATTTGTATATATTTCAAGTATTAATTATCGCAAATTTCATGATAATTCGTTACAGGTTACTATTCACAGATCAAAAACCACATGTTGGTGGATTTCAATCAGTAGATTCGTCTCGGTTGTACATTTTCTCATTATTTTGTCAAATGTGCAATCTGTTCTTTTACCTGTTTCATCATCTGTGTATATTTTGCCTGTTTTTCTTTCTCTTCCTCAATTTTCGCTGCCGGTGCCTTACTTACAAACTTTTCATTTGAAAGCATACCGTTCACTCTTGCAAGCTCTTTATTCAGTCGTTCTTCTTCTTTCTTCAATCTCTCGATTTCTTTATCAATATCCACAAGTTCTGCAAACGGCATATAAATATTGGCATTTTCAATCACTGCTGAAACGGCATCTTCATCGATTCCTGTCTTATCGTTTTGAATGATTACTTCGCTCGCATAGGATAATGTCGCAAAGAATACCTTACTGTCTTCAAAAACTTTTGCAACCTTATCACTCTCCGTAACAATATAAACCATCGCCTTCTTTGAAGGAGGTACATTCATTCCGGCTCTTACATTTCTGATATTTCTGACAGCTTCTTTAATCATCTCAACAGCTTCTTCCTCTGCCGCGAAATTGAATTCTTCCACATATTCAGGCCACTGTTCTGTCATAATTGTTTCTGCCGACTCATTTAATGTGCAGTAAATTTCCTCTGTAACGAATGGCATATATGGATGTAACAATTTCAGTGAGGTTTCAAGCACAGTCTTTAATGTGTAAAGCGCTGCTTCTTTTGTAGTATTATCATCACTATATAATCTAGGTTTCACCATCTCAATATACCAGTCACAGAATTCTTCCCAGACAAAGCTGTATAACTTGTCTGCAGCAACACCAAGTTCAAATTTTTCGATATTTTCAGTAACATCCCCGGCAAGTGTATTCACTTTTGACAAAATCCAACGATCCGCTGCTGTGAGTGCCTCCGGATCTACTTCCTTGATTCCGCCATCCGGCATATTCATCATGATAAATCTTGATGCATTCCATACCTTATTGGCAAAGTTACGGCTTGCCTCTACTCTCTCATAATAGAAGCGCATATCATTTCCCGGAGCATTTCCTGTAATCAGTGTAAACCGGAGTGCATCGGCGCCATATTTTTCAATGACTTCAAGAGGGTCAATACCATTTCCAAGTGACTTACTCATTTTTCTACCCTGAGAATCACGAACCAGTCCATGTATCAGTACATTCTTAAACGGTACATTTCCTGCATGCTCAATACCTGAAAACATCATTCTGATAACCCAGAAGAAAATGATATCATAACCCGTTACCAGAACACTTGTCGGATAGAAATAGTCAAGTTCTTCTGTCTTCTCCGGCCAACCAAGTGTCGAGAACGGCCATAACGCAGAACTAAACCATGTATCAAGTGTATCCGGATCTTGTCTCATTTCCTTACCACATTTCGGACAAACACATTTTTCATCCTTTGTCACTACCATTTCACCACAGTCGTCACAGTAAAATGCCGGGATTCTGTGTCCCCACCAAAGCTGTCTTGAGATACACCAGTCACGGATGTTTTCAAGCCAATGATAATATGTCTTATCAAAATGAGGCGGTATGAATTTTGTATCGCCATTTTTCACTGCCTCAATTGCCGGCTTTGCAAGGTCTTCCATCTTGACAAACCACTGCATTGACACTCTTGGCTCAACTGTGGTCTTACATCTGTAACATGTACCCACATTATGACTGTAATCTTCGATTTTTACCAAAGCACCCTCTTCTTCAAGATCTTTTACAATGGCCTTTCTTGCCTCATATCTGTCCATACCTGCATACTGCGGATAATCGTCTGTAATCTTCGCATCATCTGTCATCACGTTAATTATCGGAAGATTGTGCCTTAAACCTACCTCAAAATCGTTAGGATCGTGAGCCGGTGTAATTTTTACAACACCTGTTCCAAAATCCATCTCTACGTAATCATCTGCTACAATAGGAATCTCTCTGTGTACAATCGGAAGAATCACCGTTTTTCCTACCAGATTCTTGTATCTCTCATCATTTGGATTCACTGCAACTGCTGTATCGCCAAGTAACGTCTCCGGTCTGGTTGTTGCAAGATTAATATACCCGCTTCCATCTGAAAGCTTGTATCTTAAATGCCAGAAATGACCTGCCTGATCCTCATAATTCACTTCTGCATCAGAAATAGAAGTAAGACAATGCGGACACCAGTTGATAATCCTCTCTCCTCTGTAAATTAATCCTTTGTTGTAGAGATTGACAAATACTTCCTTCACTGCCTTGTTGCAGCCTTCATCCATTGTAAATCGTTCTCTGTCCCAGTCGCATGATGAACCGATTTTCTTTAACTGTGCAACAATTCTTCCACCATACTGTTTCTTCCATTCCCATGCTCTCTCCAAGAATTTTTCTCGTCCGATTTCTTCCTTTGTGATACCTTCCTCACGCATTTTTTCCACAATCTTTGCCTCAGTCGCAATCGATGCATGGTCTGTTCCCGGAAGCCACAATGCCTCATATCCCTGCATTCTCTTTGTACGTGTCAGGATATCCTGTATCGTATTATCAAGGGCATGTCCCATATGGAGCTGTCCGGTAATATTTGGCGGAGGCATCACAATCGTAAATGGTTTCTTATCTCTGTTCACTTCTGCATGAAAATATTTGTTTGCTTCCCACTTGTCATAAAGACGCTTTTCTATATCAGCGGGATTGTAATTTTTTTCTAATTCTTTTGACATATTCTTCTTCCTTTCAATTTCTAAGTATTAGAACAAAGTGCCTTCGGCACCTTTATTCCATCCGAAAAAAAACACCCTTTATCCTCACAAAAGAATAAAGGGCGTGTAAAATCAATCTTTACCTCGCGGTACCACCTTTTATCATACGATTTCATATCATTTTTCTATCTGCTTTGACCTATATAAAACCGTATCTTATCTTATCCTATAACGTGGATGATTCCGTTGCTGTCTAATGATGAAATACAAATCAGAAGCCTGGCAGACATACCAAACATCATCTGTGTTTCACGTTCAACAACACTGCTCAAAAGCTACCTTCAAAGCCAACTTCCTTAAGTAATCTCTCAGCTAAAAACTACTTTCTCTGATAAGGGTTGTGCCTTTACTCCTCTTCGTCACCGCATTTATCTTTCTTGTTAAATAATAAAGGTTTTACTAACGTTTGTCAAGGCTGGATTTCATGATCCTTTCCTTTCTATCTCCATAAATAATCTACAATGATTAAACTGTCGGTATCGTTACCGGAACTGGAGCATACAAAAATGTATGTCTTGCAGAAGTTCCTATAACAAGGATTTCAAGTTCCTATATTTCATAGTCAGAATCAGAGAAGCCAATAAATAAAGGATAGTTCCTATAATAACCATTATAAGCTCTCCGATATCAGAACACTTGAAATGCATATCACAACTACCCCGACACTAAGATTAAAACAAAATCAGCGATACTCAAAACATCTGAAGATTGGGTAGAGTTCCTTAAAACAGCAGGGAATTATTGCAACAATTTTTAACTGCGGATAACATTTAATGCATCATAAGAGATATATTTTATTTTTTCTAACAGCCATATATAAGCAAGGAAAATTCAAAAAATTATAGATTGATGAGAATTATATGTTGCAATGCATCACATACCCCATGCATCAGAAAACAAATCGTAAGACAGAACTTTATCTGCGGTTATAGTTCCGAAAATTCCATCACATTCTTTACTGCTTTTGCAGGACTTAAAACAAACCAAGTATGAGGATATCAATATCAGCTTAAAACAAATGAAAGCTAAGATTAAAACAACAATAGCTCTACTTGAATCAGCATCAGCATATATCAATTCAAAAACTGTTCTTCTAAAAACAAATTCATGAGATATAACAACAGCCACAGATGGCATGAAAACAGATATTCATATTCTTATAGAAACAAGTAGTTACGACTATTCTACCCCTATGTAATCTTCCGATATTTCAAAATTTCTTACCGCTTCATCTTCCCGATAATACTATTGATGCAGACAGAGGATATCATATAACAGGCAGCATATCAGTCAAGGTAACTTGAAATAATTTTCTCTGTAAATTTAAAATATCATTTTTTCAATACTATTCTATCCTATAACCTTTTTAGCTCCAAAAATTTTCAGAATCTCAGGTACATCATCATCCATTGGTCTTATATTTGTTATATCTGGAAC
>CACYDA010000330.1 GCA_902773095.1 uncultured Lachnospiraceae bacterium
GGTCATGATCCATTCCCACCTCGTGGTTAATTGATTATGGTTCCCGCCATTAGCGGGAACCATATATTTATTTGTACAGCCAACCAATTATCCACTTATGAATCAATGGTGGGGATTACCCCACCATTTTTAATATTCAAAAGTATTCGAGTGAAATTCGTTCGATTATGACAATCTTGGAGTGAACACTTCTACACCCACCTTTTTTCAAGTGGCGCTCTGCTACTTCTTGACTTTTATATTCTTGCTTTGGTTTAATAGATCGTCAAGGTATTTAAGCTATGGATTTTTTGCAATATTCACAAAACATACCTCCCTTGCATAAGGAAAGTTATATTTGAAGTACAATTATTTGATGGGAGAAAATGCATCATGGACAACCCAAGCGTATTCATTTCATACAGTCACGATAATGAATCACATAAAGAATGGGTGCTAAAACTAGCTACAGATCTTCGCTCTCATGGAGTAGATACTATACTAGATCAATGGGATTTACGATTGGGCAGGGATCTTCGGTTCTTTATGGAAAGTGGTCTGTCTTCTGTAAAGCTTGTCCTTTGTATATGTTCAGAAGCCTATGTTAAGAAAGTTAATTCAGGCACAGGTGGCTCTGGATATGAAGGAATGATTATGACACAGGCATTGTTAAAAGACGCCAATTCAGACTATATAATCTCAATTGTCAGAAACAATGAATCAGTCAACAAAGTTCCCACTGCCTTTGGAAGTAAACTATATATTGATTTTTCCAATGATAACGACTATTTCTCTAATTATCAGCAATTATTAGAAAGAATATATGATGAAGATATAAAGAAAAAGCCACCACTGGGTAACAATCCGTTTTCTGACACAACAAAAGCACTTATTGAACGCAAAACTCGAATTGAATCCATCACGTATCACTCTCCTTCACCCAAAGGAAAAGTAGTGTTTCCCTTTGATAATAATAATGGAGATTTCTTATTGGGAAATGGTGAGTATGCATTTGAAACTCATTGGAGTCGCGCGGGAAATAATTCTATTCATGTATATGGTAATATTGGTTTTTCGCCTGATTGTACTGAATACCCAGATATTCAAGATATTCCCGCTCTTGATTTTTCCAGTCGAAGCAGAACCATTAGGACTGGTCAAATTGTGGTATATATGAATGAGTATTCTCACTTTGTTGCAATTAAACTTGGAGAAGTGAAGAGTAGTGGTCATGGATTCCCCTACGATGAAATGCAATTTGAATATCGAATATATGGAATATCATAAAATGGTGGGGATTACCCCACCATTTTTATATGCAGACAAAGCGTCCAAGTGAGGTTATCCCACTTAGGGACTGAGAGGGGGAGCAGTCCAACTCTCACCTGTTCTTTCAAGTAATGCTCCAACTACTGACATTGTAATTAACAGGCATATATAGAAAAATGTCAAGTCTATTCAAAACGATTATAGCTGTAATAAAAAACAGTTTTCAATTTACACATAATATTATAGAATAATCATTGGCTAGAAACAGAACAAAGCAAATATTTTTACAATAGAACAGGAGAACAAAGATGGCAAAGGATACTCAAGCAAATCTTGGATTTGAAAAACAGCTTTGGGATGCGGCGTGCGTTCTGTGGGGATCTATCCCTGCCGCTGAGTATAGGCAAATTATTGTTGGTCTTATTTTCCTGCGTTATATTTCTGCTGCTTTTGAAAAACGCTATGCAGAACTGGTAGCAGAAGGTGATGGATTTGAAGATGATCCTGATGCCTACATGGAAGATAACATTTTCTTCGTGCCTGAAAATGCACGCTGGAAATACATTGCCAAGTACACCCATTCCCCTGAGATTGGTAAAGTGCTTGATGATGCCATGCGTGCCATTGAAGATGATAATAAAACACTGAAAGGTGTTCTCCCGAAAGTGTACGCAAGCCCTGATCTGGATAAAAAGATTCTGGGTGAAGTAGTGGATTTGTTTACCAACAATCTCCACATGGATGGCTCAGAAGAAGATCAAGATTTGTTGGGACGCACCTATGAATACTGTATCGCTCAGTTTGCCGCAAAAGAAGGCAAAGGCGGCGGCGAATTCTATACCCCTGGCTGCGTTGTGCGAACACTGGTTGAGGTGCTGAAGCCTTTTGAGAATTGCCGTATTTATGAAAAAACCCTGTCAACTTTGATACAAACCAACGAAACTAAAAAATCGACGCATTTTTTGAGAAAAAAAAAAAAATCGACGCATTTTTGAAAATCGA
>CACYDA010000331.1 GCA_902773095.1 uncultured Lachnospiraceae bacterium
CCAAAAAGTTAGCCAAAGTGAAACCAAAGAAGTAGAAAAAAAGCCAAAATGGCTAACAGAAGAGCAAAAATATACCAAAAAGTTAGCCAAAGTGAAACCAAAGAAGTAGAAAAAAAGTCAAAATGGCTAACAGAAGAGCAAAAATATACCAAAAAGTTAGCCAAAGGGGAACCAAAGAAGTAGAAAAAAAACCAAAATGGCTAACAGAAGAGCAAAAATATACCAAAAAGTTAGCCAAAGGGAAACCAAAGAAGTAGAAAACAAGCAGAAATGGCTAACAGAAATACGAAATAATGAATAATATTGATGTTAGTGTAGACGATATTGGTAACGGAAAGGCATGGGTCGAGAATCTTTGGCTTGACCGTCATCTCTGTCGAACAGGGTTTTATGACAGGTATATTTCAGAAAGAACACACAGCTTCACTGTAATGCTTGGTGCAATTTGCGGAGATGTGGCTGGTTCGGTCTATGAGCATCACAATATTAAATATGTGCATGACAAGAACAGACTGATCCGGCACAGTGCACATTTTACTGATGATTCAGTACTGACACTTGCTGTTGCCGAGGGCATTATGAATGGTATTAAACTTCTGAACAAACAGAAAAGTTTTATTGCGGATGATGAAACTGTGCTATTTGAAGAGATTAAAAAATCGGTATATTTTTATGGAAAGCTTTATCCTCATGCTGGCTATGGAAGATCCTTCAAAAGCTGGCTTTATTCTAGTGATCCCAAGCCATATAACAGCTGGGGCAATGGCTCAGCCATGCGTGCTTCTTATGCAGGATTTATTGCTCAGACACTTGAAGATACAGAATACCTGGCTACTGTTTCTGCAAAAATAACTCACGACCATCCCAAAGGAATAGAGGGGGCTGTAGCGGTTGCAGGAAGTATATTCATCCTGAAGGAAAGCCTGGGTAAGTGTGAGAAAGAAGAAGCAAAAAAGATGGTACAAGAATATGTCAGTAATTTGTATGATCTTAATTTTTCACTTGATGAAATACGAGAGAGCTATCATTTTGATGTATCCTGTCAGGGAAGTGTTCCTTATGCAATAAAAGCATTTCTTGAGGGAAGTAGTTTTGAAGAAGTACTTGCACTGGCAATCTCAATCGGAGGCGACAGCGATATCATCGCTGCAATTGCAGGCTCGCTTGCTGAAGTATTATATCCTATTTCTGAAGGGATTCGGGACAGAGTATTAAAGCGACTGGATCGTGGTTTCAAATCTCATCTTGCAGGCACTATTGATTTTTGGATGGATACAATTAACAATCTAAATAGTTAAGAATAGTGTGGAGTTTATTATGCTGAAAAATGATAATAATATCGGCTAATTGCGCACTAAATTCAAAGGAGGGCTTGATTATATGTTGCCGGAGGTTTGATGAATCCTGTGCAAGTTCCAATGCTTTTCTCAGATAGAATATTTTTATGTACTAGATTTGAAGAAAGGAATGATTAAAAATGGAAGAAAAATTTATATATGGAATGGACATTAATACATATATTGAAAAAGCTTTAGAAAAGATAAGGATCGTACATCCTTGGGCAACAAAAGACATGTTTAGGGAGAATTATTCCTATGCCATTGAAGAAGAAAACGGAAAACCAATATTCGTATCTTACTTCACATGGTCTCCAGGTGAGGTGGACAGGGAGGTAAGAGATTATGATGCAGAGAAATTCATTCAGAGTATTGTAAGGGATAACGAGTGGTGGGTTGAAGGAAAGAACGAAGTGAAAGACATATATGCAATTCCCTTACCTGCTGGAATTAGCATAAGTGGTTGGAATTTGGAACGGTATGAATTCAGAACTCATATACTTGGAGGGTATTCGTCTGAGATTACTGTAGGCGATCGAAGTGCGGGAGGCAGTCGCGAATTCTTTATTCCACCATCTTTTTTTGAGGGAACATACGATGAATTTATAAAGAAATACAACGAATATATTGACTCACCATTCATGCTTGATCAAACTCTTTTGGAGTACGCAGTTGGGCTAAAAGAGTTTTTGGGATTTGCAAGTAAAGGTTAGTAAATTGATTTATCAAAGATATAAAGAGTAAATAGAGGTAGTAGAATTGAAAAAAAGTGATAATAAAGGGCACAAAGCGTATTATCATCTGCCCGGGTTGTTTGAATTTTATGAGTTGTATCGCAGGTTTTTGCCGTTGTTTTATTCACATCCTGAATATTTCTATGATTGGTGTGATATTGGTTCTATTTATGGAGCTCCGGAGGATTGTTTATGGGCAGGAGGACGTGTGGAATATGGGGAAGAGGAAGCTGAAAACGTTTTAGAGCTATTGAAGGAATATGGTATATCTGCAAGATTGACATTTAGTAATTCATTGTTGGAAAAAAAGCATTTAGATGATAGACGCTGTAATCAGTTATGTGATTTGCTAGACAAAGAAAGAAGAGTGAAAAATGGCTTAATCATACATTCAGATCTGTTATTGAATTATGTTAAAAAAAAGTATAAAAATCTGTATCTGGTTTCATCCACTACAAAAGTATTGAATGATTTTTCACTGTTTGTCAGGGAAGTGGAACGAGAAGAATTTCGCTATGTGGTGCCTGATTTTCGTTTGAATCATCAATTGGAGCTGTTGCAGAATATGTCACAACAGCAAAAGGATAAGGTGGAATTTCTTTGCAATGAATGTTGTGATTTTGGATGTAGCAAACGGAAGAAATGCTATGAAGAGGTAAGCAGAATATATATTGATCATAAGGATTCGAATGCTATTTGTTCATCGCCTGATGCCAAAAAAGGATATCGATTTACCAAGGCAATGGCTAATCCGGGATTTATAGGGGTAGAGCAAATTCAAAATTGGTATTTACCGATGGGCTTTTCACAGTTTAAAATCGAGGGACGAGGTCTTGGCAGTGCACTTGTTCTTGAGTTTTTGTTGTATTATCTGACCAAACCGGCATATCATCTGCATGTACGTGAAGAAGTGTATTTGGATAATATGCTGGATTTATTTTAAAAAGCTTATTTATGTAAAAATGGAGGAATAACAGATGGAAATATGGGATCTTTATGATAAAGATGGCAACGTGACTGGTGAAAAATGGGAGAGAAAGTTTGGTAATTTTAGAGAAATTCCGGATGGCAGATACCATTTGGTAAGTGACATTCTGGTGCACCACGCAGATGGTTCGTTTCTTTTGACAAAAAGGCACACGAACAAAGATGTTTATCCGGGGTTTTGGGAAGCCAGTGCGGGAGGTTCTGCACAGCAGGGGGAGAATCCGTTAGAGTGCGCAAAACGTGAATTGTTTGAAGAAACAGGAATAATGTCGGAGGAGTTTGAACTGATTAACAGAGTATTTAGAGAACCAAGTCATAGCCTGATTTATTCGTATGTTGCAAAAGTTGATTGCGATAAAGATAGTGTTGTTCTCCAAAAAGGAGAAACAACCGAGTACAAGTGGGTTGATGCAGCAGGTCTGCTAGAGTATGCCCGGTCAGATCTTGCAATCAAGACTAATGTTGAGAGGTACAAGTCGTTTTATGACAAGATATGGGTTCAGTTGAAAATAAAATACAAAATTGCGTCAAAAGAGGATATTGATCTGCTGATGGGTAGTCGGTTAGAGATGCTAAGAGTGGTAAACAATCTGAAGGATGACTATAATTTCCCGGAGAAACTGATCACTGCCAGTAAGGAGTATTTTCTTACTGGCGGCCAAACAACGATTCTTGCATTTGATGAGAAGAAAGTGATAGGATGTGCAACGATAAGTTATATTAAAGTGATGCCTACATTTTCTCATCCGACAGGAAAAAGAGCTCATTTGATGAATGTTTATACAAAAAAAGAGTATCAAGGTCAAGGGATAGCATTCCATATGGTTTCTATGTTAATTGAAGAAGCGTGGAACAGAGGAATAACGGAAATCAGTCTGGATGCAACAGAAGCCGGACATGGATTATATGAGAAACTTGGTTTTGTTGATTCTGATGAGTGTATGGTACTGGTAAAGAAAGATTGATAAACGGAGCGAATTAAGGATGGTGAGACAGAGGGATGTTTTTAAGTCTCACCTATGATTTATTGAAGATAAATATTGAATAACCACGCGTTGTGTGGTATAGTAAGGATAGCACGGAAGAAATGCAAGTAATTTGGGAGAATGATTGTTATGGAAAAAGAAGAAAAAATGTTAGAACAGATTACTACATTAAAGAAAATCAGAGAAACTGTGAATATGAATCGTTCGGAGTTCTCAAGATTTATGAATATTCCGGTCAGAACTTTGGAAGAATGGGAAGCGGGAAGAAGAAAGATGCCGGATTATGTACTTCGATTACTTGCTTATTATATCAAGATGGAGCAGGGAATCAAAGATGGAAAGGTTATTGTAGAGGCGGATGAGTATGGAAAAAACAAATGATCATCATTTTCGTTAGATACCGTGTAAAAATGGGAGGTGAAATCATTGG
>CACYDA010000332.1 GCA_902773095.1 uncultured Lachnospiraceae bacterium
CATATTTTTCCTGCTTTTTACAGGCTCTATGATAAAAATTGGCTGTAGGACCACCCACATCATGAATATACCCCTTAAAGTCATCCATCTTTGTGATGAGTTTCGCCTCTTCCAATAATGACTCATGGCTTCTTGCCTGTATGATTCTTCCCTGATGAAATGTAAGCGCGCAAAAATTGCATCCACCAAAACAGCCACGGGTACTGATCAGACTGAATCTGACTTCAGAAATTGCCGGAACACCACCTTCCTTTTCGTAGGATGGATGGCAGGTTCTCATATAAGGAAGGGAATACACATCATCCATCTCCTGTGTGGTCAGCGGTTTCGCCGGCGGATTCTGCACCACATACTGTTTTCCGGGATATGGTTCCACAAGGCGCTTTCCCGAATAGGCATCTGTATTGCAATACTGCACATAAAAACTCTCGGCATACTTTAATTTCTCTTCTTTCAGACTTTCAAAATCCGGAAGCTCTATATAATCCACAACGGAACTTAAGTCATTGGTCCGATACACAGTTCCATTCACATAAGTGATTTGAGATACCGGTATTCCTGATGCCAAAGCATCCGCAATTTCTATCATAGAATGTTCTCCCATGCCATACATAAGAAGATCCGCACCGGAATCCATCAAAATAGAACGCTTGATTTTATTCGACCAGTAGTCATAGTGTGCCAGTCTTCGAAGACTCGCTTCTATCCCCCCTATGAGGATTGGAGTCTTTTTATAGGTATGGCGAATCAGATTGGAGTATACAATCGTAGCATAATCAGGTCTTTTTCCCATCACTCCTCCCGGAGTATAATTATCATTCTTTCTTCTTTTCTTAGAAACAGTATAGTGATTGACCATAGAATCCATATTACCTGCTGAGACTAAAAATGCAAGTTTTGGCTCACCAAATTCATTGATACTGTTATCATCTTTCCAATCCGGCTGTGCGATAATCCCGACTGTATAACCATATGCCTCCAGCATGCGGCTGATAATGGCAGTGCCAAAAGACGGGTGATCAACATATGCATCACCCGTCACATATACAAAATCAAGTTGCTCAATTCCTAATGCTTCCATCTCTTTTTTCGTTGTAGGTAAAAATCCCGACATTTTCTGACTCTCCCTGCTTCATAAAATGTGATAGGTAAATCATATCATAAAAGCTTTTCTAAATCCAGTAGATTTAAAAATCACCGGAATCAAATTGCAGACAGGTTTAGCAGTTGAAACTCTATTGTTGCTACTCGCCGTAGTGGCATCGTACATCAAAAATGTACGATCAATTACGCAACTTGGCATTGTAACGACCATTTTACTTTGCTATAATTGAAATATGGTTTTGAATACAAACTATAAATATCCTCAAAGCAGGAGGTGAGAGCATTTTGATCATCAACATCAATATGAAACAAATAGGAAAAAAAAGGCAGAAGATTTCTACCATTCCATTAGAGTATAAAGAGGAAATCTCCACGATTGGAGAGCTGATTACTGAAACTGTACACATCCTGGTTCAACAGTATATGGAAAAACTGAAAAACAGTAAAACAGGCGAGCCCATAAGTCAGTCATCTTCATACTCTTCGGAACAATTCGCTGATCTTTTAGAAATCGGAAAAATCTCTTTTGGTATGTTGTATAATGACAATGTACCTGACGAACAAAACGCCATTGAAACCGCACTGACAGCCTTTGAAGACGGTCTGGTTCGAATCTTTATCAACGATGAGGAAATCGGAGCAGAAGACACTAATCTTCAAAATGTCAATCTTCATCAGCCTGTGCTTAGGCAGACAGAACCCATTTCCCTTAAAGAAGGGGATACCATTACTTTTATCAGAATGACATTTCTTGCAGGAAGAATGTATTAAATATCAGTAACAGTTAGGAGGGATTTACACTTTATGGATGAACGGGAAGAAAAAAAAATAGCAGACAATTATGCAATTAAACTACATAATGATTCAATTAAATTAGTCGCCTCTTACAGTGGCGATGTAAAGGAGTACCTTGAACAACTACATTCCAACACTTACTCTGCTAATACCGAGGTAGGAGGTACTTCATTTTGTAAACGTTTCAATACTTTTTTAGAAACTCATGATACAAAACCATCTGATTTTTTCAAAAAAGAAATGAAACATATGAAGGGATATCTGTCAAACCTTCTCATTGATGATTTTTATCAGGCGATTGATTCCGTCATAGAATGGCAGATTTCCCAGTCAGCATACAGAAGGTCATTCCGCTCTAAGGATTATCGGTTTTATACCAGAAACATAGCCTTAATCTTATGGGAATACCATAGACTATCCCAAATCGGAGAAAAAGTCACCAATCTCATGACAGGGAATGTCAGTGGTGAGGCAGGTTTATACTTTAAGCATGCCTATTACAGTGATGTTGCTGACTTTGTCATCGCCATTCGCCTTAACAACCACGATGTAGAACTCGAAAACGCACTTTCAGATCTGATTTATGATAATACAGGTAGTCTAAAATTGAATATCATCCGCGGCATTATCATGAGTCATAATGAAAAGATGTATGAAGCATTGGGAAAACTACTGGTAGCTGCCAGACTTCAGGAGGGGCTTCGCCAGGCAATCTGTGAAAGTATGGACTGTGGAACAAAAGAAGCGTTCCTTAATCTGTTTCAGATTATCATGGAACATGACCTAATCCGTTTTTCTTCTGTCATGCGTGCTGCCGGTACCTGGACAGGACTTCTCACCCTTGAAGTAAAAGACCTTGACAGAATCAGCAAAAAGCAGGTTGCTCTTATAGGAACGTTTTTAGGCGATGAAGCTGCCAGAAAAACTGCACTTGACAGTGAGGACAGTATGGAAATTTTCCTTTCTCTTTGGAGTTATGCTTTTGTAGAGTTTAAAGATGGTCTCCATCAGGCCGTCTGTCTTGCCATGAATGGAACAAAACACCAGCGACTCACTGCCTGCTATTTTATCAGTCACGCTGATCTCCCGACAGGTGTCCATCATGCAGCCGCTACAATCGTGGATAAATATTATGACGACCCACAGACCATGGCTATTATTTTTGACTCTTTCATGAATGGTATCGATTATGCTATCGCTGATACAGTAAAGGAAATTCGCGGAAAATGG
>CACYDA010000333.1 GCA_902773095.1 uncultured Lachnospiraceae bacterium
CCATGCATGATTTGCTAATACAAAGGCTCCCCAATGGACAGGAATAAACCATTTTGCATGGGCATCCTTTGCCGCTTTTACTGCCTGTCTTTCCATTGTACCATTAAATAGGATGAATGTCATTCTTGGATTTAATATCATCTTATTTCAAACTTATACTTTCTAATATCATAGAATTTCTTCACATCCTTTCCATCTATTCTACAGAAGCAAAAAGAAACCCCCATTTTATAGAAAATCTGAGAGCTTCTTTCAATATTTTTTAATATGCTCATTCATTCTGTATCAATTCACATTATTCTGACATTTGCATATCTTTGTGAATTGATTACCTCCATCATCATCTCTGTCGGAGTCTTTCCAATCATTCCTGTCAATTGCTTAAAAACGGAAGTCGAATGACCACTGCAGAGCTGCACGCCTTTTCTCTTTGCATCTGCATGAAAAACATTCTGTCTGCTGTTCACATTCCAAAAAACAATATTCGGAATCTCATATCCAAACTGACGGTATCTGTCTGCCATCTCATCATAAAAGGTCCAATCTCGATCACTACAGCGATCGATTTCCATATCAGAGATCACAATCATTGATTTTGGCATCTCCTCATTTCTTGTATGATTCTTAACTGCAATCCCCAGTATCTTTTCAAATGCGCTTTTTAAGTTAGTATTCATTCCCCAGTCTGCATCATAAATATGATCCACTTTTTGAAATAATGTATCCCCCTTCAATTCAACAATCTCACTTTTGCCACTAAACGTCATGAACAGATTATGAAAATCCCCCTTGTTTCTCTCCGCAAAATAAATCGCCAGACCGATTGATGTTGCCATTGGTCTTCCGGCCATAGAGCCGGATACATCTGCTACTACGATTGCATTTGTTCCTTCTTCTACATAATTAGGCAAATTTTCCCATTGCAGCTGCAACACATCTCTGCTTTCATCACTGCTTCCATCCCTGTATAAAATATTTTCAATGATATCATATGGATACAAGGTCTGTGAATGAATTGTTTCTGTATGATTTGTTACATTATCAAGATATCTGCAAAAACCAATTCGATCATGTCTTAAAAATGCATTTCTGTACACCAACATTGCTCTGCCGGGTACCTTATTATATGCAATATCCTCCCAGCAATTTGCAGTCATCTTCACCTCAACAACGTCAAGATACTTTCTCATCTTCCTTACAAGTCTTTTAAAGGTATACACATCATAACCTAATTTTTGTGCAATCAATATACCCAGACTCTTTGTTGTCTTAGAACTGGCATCTGCCGTCTTAATCCATTTAGCAAGCAACGAAATTTCTTTTCCTTTTTCGAGGTTAAGCAAATCTCTCTCAAACTGGCTTTTCATGACATCCCACATTTCATTTTCAGCAGGAGTTCCAATCAGACAATACCAATCATCATATCTGCCATAAAAACCAACTAAGTCAAGATTTTTGATCAATACCTCCTTATGGTTGTTCGCAAGATAAACAAGTAATGTCCTAAAAACTTCTCTTTCCCCCAGACCTTCTCTGATGTCCCTTGCATAAAATAAAATTTTCATCGCAAGTAATGCATCCTGTCTGAATGCATTTTCAAACAATGTTTCAATTCTATTATGATCCTGTCCACGGAGTGCGCCAATGACTGCAAACAAATCCAGACAATGATCGAGAGTGGATTTCATAGCTGCTGCTCCATTTTCAGTTCTTACAAAGTTATCATTTTCATTTCTTAGTAATGTTCCAAAACTCATCTTGCACTCCTTTCCCAATGGATGTTTTTACCCAAATGATTGTGTTGTTTGAATTCATAGATGGTGATTTACCATCCGTCATTTTTATGAAAGTGGGAGAGAACGGATTCGAACCGTTGACACCATTCACCCAATATGAAAATTGCTGTCAGAACCACAAACATGATTCATTCTTCGTGCTCTACCAACTGAGCTACTCTCCCAAATCAGTCAGGATAAAGGGGTTCCTGACTGTGATACAAGTATAACACGATATTTGATACTTGTCATTAAACTGATAGTATAAAACCTTTCTGCAAATGCAATATTTATTCTAATAACTTTTCAATTCCCCCTGTTTTTCTCCAATCAAA
>CACYDA010000334.1 GCA_902773095.1 uncultured Lachnospiraceae bacterium
AATTCCTTGAGAAAAATGATCTCCATTTTAGTCTGGATATTTGGTATGGGGAAGGAATGCTGTTTAACATTCATTGCCTGCAATATGTTGACAAAGTTGCTGTAGGTAATAAGAAGGTATATCATCAAACATTTAACCCTGACAGTGCCATGAGAAATTTTAATTTGGAGAGTAATCTGTGCGGAATAAGATCACTTGAAAGACAAAAGGCTTTGTGGACAAAAGTAACTCCGGAGATTGAAAAAGAGTGGGAATATCATAGATATCGATTTAATCGCAGTATTATCACCGGATTGGTCAGGATAGATGCGGTGAAAGAGAATCAGGAGATATATGACCAGTGTGTTCGTGATATGAGAAAGAATTTCATGATTCCGCTTTCACAAGAGAAAAGCCTTAAGGGGAAAATCAGCTGGTTGTTATACATGATTGATCCTGCCCGGATGTCTAAAAGGAATGCTGACAACTACAGAAAGATGATAGAAGAGAAGCGCAAACAAGGATAGATGACGCGTTGACCTAAACATATGCGGAATCCGCCATTGCTAAAGAGGCTTAATAATTATGAAAATTGGGATTATTTCAATGCAGAGAGTGATCAACTATGGATCATTTCTTCAGGCATATGGTCTGAAGAGTCTGTTGGAAGAAATGGGACATGAGGTGACCTTTATAGATTATAAAGAGGGAAAACCAGTCGTTCCATACAGCAAGAAGGAAGAAGTCAAGTTCAATCTGTTGAGATTAGCGCCTGTTCTGTATGCAAACGACTTCATCAAGTATTATATTTTGAAACGTCGTGAGTTTCCCTTCGAGTACAGGCTCTTCTATTTGAAAGATCTTGGAGTCGGTTATAAAAGAATGAATTCAAAAGTTGATGTTGCTGTCATAGGAAGTGATGAAGTGTTCAATTGCTTGCAGGATGGTCCTAATGTCGGCTTTTCACCGATGCTGTTCGGGCAGGGGATCAACGCTAACAAAGTAATCAGTTACGCCGCGTCCTTTGGATACACAGACATTGACGGCCTTGAAAAATATGGCGTCAAGGAGAGAGTTTCAAAATACCTTAAGACATTTGCAGCAATTTCTGTTCGGGATAATAACTCCATGGAGATTGTAAAGGAGCTGACCGGACAATGTCCGGAACTGAATCTGGATCCGGTACTAATGTATGACTACGAGATTCCAAAGAAAAAGATTAAGCTCAAGGATTATGTTATTCTTTACACTTACCGCTCAAGGAAATACTCGGAAGAAGAAAAGCAGATTATTCAGGAATTCTGCAGAAAGAATAATAAAAAGCTTGCGTCGATAGGAAACTCGCAGGACTGGGTAAAACATCATATTCATGCGAATCCCTTTGAAATGCTCGCCTACATCAAGGCGGCCGATTATATCATTACGGATACATTCCATGGAACGGTTTTTTCCATCAAGTATAATAAACAGTTTGCAGTCCTGATCAGGCCGGATAATAAACAGAAGTTGAGTGATCTTGTGAACAGACTGGGACAGTCTGACAGAATCATCACATCCTTTGATCAGATTCAGGAAATGTATGAAAAGAAGTCGGATTTCACAGAAACGAACGAGATCATCAGGAAAGAAAAAGAGCATGCCAGGGAATATTTAAAGACGAATTTAGGATAAATAACGCCTGGAAGCAAAAAGGATTGACGAATGTCAGATAGAAAACAGTATCTTGCTAAAAATACAGCATTATTTGCCCTTAATACAATTGGCACAAGGATCATAAACTTTCTCCTTGTGCCGCTGTATACCAGAACATTTACAACGGCGGAGTACGGAATTATAGATCTTGTTGTCACGATTGCAACGATTCTCGTGCCGATTATCACAATCAACATCGGTGAGGCGGTAATGCGTTTCTCTCTTGATGAGGATGCGAACAGGTCAAATATAGTCAGCGTAGGTATATTCTATTCGGGCCTGTCATTAATTCTCGGACTCAGCGTATTTATTGTATTAAGGTGGTTTCCGTCAATTACAATAAATGGGTGGCTTGTATACTTTTATTGTATGACACAGGGATTGTATGGCGTTTTTGCCTGCAACCTGCGCGGACAGGAAAAACTGGTTGAATTTGCACTTGCAAATGTCATACACACTTTCCTGGCAGCAGGCTTAAATATTGTTTTCCTGGTACAGTTTAAATGGGGTATCAGCGGATACTTCATGGCGTACATCATCGCCGACTTGATGTCGCTTGTTTACTGTCTTGTAGCCGGAAGAGTGAAAGAT
>CACYDA010000335.1 GCA_902773095.1 uncultured Lachnospiraceae bacterium
CCTGCAAAATGACGGATGATTTCTAAAGCCTTGTATGGGTTGTTCCATATTCCATCGCGTGTACCATCAAATTTTTGATCATCAATGTAGAAATGGACAAAAGCATCTACAAAGAAATCTGGTTCTTTATTAAGTTTTAATTTGTATATGTGCTTGGCATCTTCATAAGAGATAAGTTCGTGTGGGATGACATCCTTTGTTGAGTTACATATAGGGATATCACTTCCTATGACGAATTCAGCATCTTTTAGCATAAATGCATTCCACATATCATGGCATCCAGTTCTGGGTGCTTTGGTATCAATGTGATTGATCATGAAAGAATCTCCTTTCTATTATTGAAAGGTGACTTACTTTCCGGTAGTAAATCACAGATAATTGCAACGCTTACAAGACTCCGGACACTGGTGGCCATTCAGTGCGCCTTGTGATACTTTCATGATATCGAAAAAGAGTTTATACAAACATGGCTGGAACTTTGCCAATACTTGCCCGAGAGTTGTATGATTGGGAGAAAGGAAAAAAAGATGAGTAGATTATGTTTAGGAACATTCTTTAAATCAATTATTAAATGCAAGATTAAATCTAAAACTGTTACTCAGAAGAATATAGTTGGCGATATTATGCATATTATTGATCCGTTTTTTGATGAAACGGATGATAGTATGATTTCGAATATTGTTACTGGTAAGAAGAATCCATCAAATTATGTTATGGATAATGTAAATACATTAAGTGCAGATGGATATAGCGAATTTATAGAAGGATTTGAAAATATAGTGAAATACCTTGATCCTAATAGACTGGACGAGCTGAAGCTATTAATTTGCTATATTATCGAAAATGATGATGGAATAAAGAAGAATACAGTAGTTGATCTGATAAAAAAGAATACAAAAGCTGATATAAGAGATAGTGGAGGGCATCTTGCAGAGTTCCTTGCAGGCGTGTTTATTTATGTTTTAAAGTATACTGATAATAGAGATAGCAATAAATATGTAAAAGAGATTGGTAAATTATCAATAGAAATGCTTAAGGATGACTCAGCCAAAGATACCGATTCTCAAATAGAAAAGCCAAAAGAATCGAGAGAGGAAGCATCTGATGAAGAGGATGAGGATGTGCTATTAGAGGCTCAGCGTTTTTGTATAAAATATGAGAATGAGATAGATTTGCTACCGCTATGTCAAATTGCTTATAATGTAGATCCTACACATAAAAATGTAAGACCAATGTATACTGATTATGTTTTATGTCCAGCAAAAGTAAAGCGAAAGATATTACAGTTAAAGGAAATTTCTAATCTTGTATTCAGGGACAATTGGATTGATGATGCAGTGAAACGTTATGATAAGCAAATATTGGAAATGGAGTTGGCTTCACGTACATTTTTGTATGAAGGAGCAAAATATTTTCATCGCGCATATAGGTATTATTCTGATTATGAAATTGTTGAGTTTGATCCGTTTATATTTGATACTTTATTTAAGAGCGATGGATTTGTGGGAAAGTATTTTGAAACACATGGAAATTCAATATCTGCATATGTTGGAGATTATCTTTGGTATAAAAGAAATGAACCACAAAAGAAATTGGTCAATCCAATGGATTATTTGTGGGAGCATCGTCAGTTGGGTTCGTGTCCTGAACCCGAAATGACATATTGGGTATGATTGTTTATAATTGTGACGTCTTATGCTCTAATGGGAGAAACATATCCAAAAGATGAATTGTGGGAAAATGTAAGTATACCCAAGGAATTAATAAAAACACAGGAAGATATGTACTATTATGCGTTATTGCAGTTGTATCAGATATATGAACTTGAAAGAGAGTGAATTATCGGATATAAGTTGTATGCTAGAAAAATAGGGATGTTAAGAAACTGAAATTATTGTAAGGAGGATGCTATTTATGGAATACACATGTGATGAATGTTACAATTTAAGACAAAAATCTATAGAAAAATGTCCTCTTTGTAGGAGAAATACCTTTGAAGGACGAGTCATTGGATGGTCAAGCTGTGTGAGGTGTACGAACTGTGGCATGCAAGTAGCTAGTGCTGGTGGTTATCCTGAATCCTGTCATGTAGATGATAGAGAGTATTCATTGATTGTATTTAAGCCTGATGAAAATACTAAATTAGTAAGTCTTGCTAAAATTTTGAATCAAAATGTTCTTGATTTGAAAAGACAATTTATTGATGGACAGATTATTGTAAATGGTAAAGTGTTGGATTGCTTGGAAAAAACGAATAAGATTTCAGAATTAGGTATTGTCTGTGAAATAGATAATGATATTACAAAAGAGTTCCCAAGAATTATAACATGTCCATATGCACATGGACAATATGATGATTGGATGGAATTTGATGAAGAAGTAGAAATAAAATATAACTCTATGTTTGAGTGGTTTGTTGATTTGTTTCCTGAAGATAATATTTGGTTTAAGCAAAAATGTAATGAAATGGAAGCATATCCGGAAGATGGAATGCATACTGTATTTGGAATGGTTGTTGTTCCATACATCCTAGAGATTGCAATTAAAGACAATAATAAAGCAAAACTAGCATTTGATTTTATCGAGAGAATGGAAGTTTTTGGGATAACTCAAATTGCAGAAGTAATCGAGTTTACGGTATTGGATGCTTTAAATGGAATTGAAAAAGATAAGCGAGATATATGTATATCATATATGGGGAAGGAAACAAAAGCAGCATTTGAGGCTTTATGATATGTTCCCGTGTACGAGCAAAGGTCAAAAATCGGCTTTGATATGTTTCCACGCACGGATAAAAGGAGAAAAATCGGTATGATAAGTTTCCGACTACGAACAAAACAGCAAAAAAGCCGTGGATATGTTCCCCGTTACGAGCGAACCCCTAAATTCCCGTGGTTTGACATTCATAGTGTTTTCGCAACCCATGTGGAGACTGTCGTGTTGATGTCAAAGGTAAAATAGGAATAGCCGTCAAAAG
>CACYDA010000336.1 GCA_902773095.1 uncultured Lachnospiraceae bacterium
GCCAGATCATTGTACAAAGTAAGTATATTCATTGCTGTAAACGAACCTGATATGCCAATTTTCATAGGACAGACTTTTGCACAATAATTGCAAGTGGTACAAGGAATAATCTCTATTTTACTCAATTCTTCCTGTGCCTTTTTGATTGTTTCTTCTTCAGCCTCACTAAAATGTGTAAAATCTTTCATGTAAGACAAATTATCATTCATCTGTTCTATATTACTCATGCCTGATAAAACTGTGATTACACCTTCCAGATTTGCTGCAAATCTGATTGCCCATGAGGCATAGGAGCTTTCTGCGTCTGCCTGCTGAAATACTTCTGCTACCGGTTGTGGCGGATTTGCTAACAATCCTCCTTTAACAGGCTCCATGATGATAACCGGTTTTCCATATTTTTTTGCCACTTCGTAGCATCCCCTTGACTGGATTGCCGGATTTTCCCAATCTGCGTAATTAATCTGTAGCTGCACAAACTCCCACATATTGAAATCATCAAAAACATGAGTTCTTCCCTCACCAAGATTATGTAAAAGATAAAAATCAAAATAACCGGCACCAGTCTGTTTTAATGATGTCTCAAATTGTGCGATTGCATCTTCCCTGGTTTTACAATTAATCCATGCGGCAATTTTCGTAGCAAGCTGAAACTTTTCTCTGTCTTATCTCTCAACAAGTGCCTGTCTTATGGCATCTTCACTACCGGTATACGCCCATGCTGTATCAAAATATGTAAATCCCGCATCCATAAAGGCATCTACCATTTCTTTTGTCTGCTCTATGTCAATTTTGTCATCCACCTTCGGAAGTCTCATTAATCCGAATCCCAATTTTTTAATCTCTTCTCCTAAATAACTCAATATTTTACCTCCAATTTTTCAAAACTTTTACTGAATCATTTTTAACACTTCCATCAGATGATTGGCACTTATGATACCTGAATCAATCGTCTCATTCCTTCGATTAAGAAGAATTCCTTTAATCCCGGCATTTTCTGCTCCTACAATATCTGATTGAACAGAATCTCCTATATGCACCACCTCGTTTTTATCACATCCTGCCACTTTAAGAGCTTCTTCAAATATCTCTTTATGTGGTTTATATGCTTTTACAGTTTCAGCAGAAATGATCCCTGCCGGCGCCAAGCCTTTTTCTTCCATCGATTTTCGAAGATATCTTTCTCCATCATTCGTAATTACATAAATCGGATAAGGACATTGTTCAAAGAAAGGCCTTACATCATCAAATAATGGCGCGTGAATCCATGATTCCTGCCATGTAGCATGAAGATATGCAAAGTCCCCATGCAAATGATATTTTTCTTCACAAACTCGTATGATCTCATCTACAATCTCATCTTCCGTAAGGAAACTGTCAAGATAACTGTCCATTTCGTACTTTTTAACAAGTCTCCATACCATTGAAACTGCCTCCGTCGGCTGATTCAGATCACTATTTGTCATAAAAAAATCGATCAGCTTTTTTGTATCATCTCCATCCTCGCGAACCATAGTTCCTGTATAATCTAAAAATATCGCTTTTATCTTTTCCATCCATTTCTCTCCCTTCTTAATTACTCTGGTTTCTCATATTCTATATCGATTAAAATATTCGTGTGTATTTTCACATTTCATTAAACCACTCATCACACATGCGCCTTTTGCACCTGCTGCATACACATCTGTCATATGTTCAGGTGTGATTCCTCCAATCGCATATACAGGAATCTCAACACTCTCACATATACGTTTTAAAAACTCTAGTCCTCTGCCAGGAAGTCCCTTTTTGCAGTCTGTATCAAAAATATGACCTGCAGCAATATAACTGCATCCAAGTTTTTCTGCCTTGATGGCATCCTCAATGGAATGACACGATGCTCCAAGCGTTGAAAAAGATTTTCTGTCTTTTTTTGAAAGTTCAGACAATACCGGCAATGGTAAATGGAGCGATTTGCACCCAAGACTCTTTGCAGATTTTACGAAACAATGCAATATACATTGCACATGATGCCGGTCACAAATCTCTAAAACCCTTTTTGCAAGTATCAGATAGTTTTCTTCTGTTAAGTCCTTTTCTCTAAGGATGACTGCTTTCGGCTTTTCCCTTACAATTTTTTCCATCCTGTCAAAAAAATCACCGTGACAAAGAGACCTGTTTGTGACACAGATTACACCTGAGTCCAAAGACTCCGTTCCAGATAAATCAATCTTTTTATCAGACATACAGATAATCATTCAGAACAGGCTGCAGTCCTTCATGGGCTATGTCATGATACATTGTGTCAAGACTGCGGCTGTCGTCAATCTCAAACTGCTCATCGCCCTGCATACTGTCTGTCTCCTTCCCACTATACTTGCGTTCATGGTCACCAATCCCCGTAGAAACACCTGCCGAAACCTTCGTCGCAGCAATTTTCACAATACCATTTCTAAACCTGGCACTCTCTCTTGAGGAAACGGTGATTCCTACAAATGGAAGAAAAATACGGTAAGCACATAGAATCTGACACAGCTGTCTTTCATGCACATCAAGTGGATTAATCTTATCATTATTGATAATAGGTCTGAGTCTCGGACAGGACAGTGACATCTCTGCATATGGGTATTTTCTTTGTAGATAATAGACATGAAGCGCACTCGCCAGAGCATCTTTTCTGAAGTCAGACAGACCCAGTAATGCTGAAAATGCTACTCCTCTCATTCCACCCAAAAGTGCACGTTCCTGTGCATCAAAACGATATGGCCACACTCTCTTATGACCCGCAAGATGAAGTGTCTCGTATTTTTTCTCATCATATGTCTCCTGAAATACAGTTACATAATCGACTCCACATTCATGAAGATATCTGTATTCATCTGTATTGACCGGATAAATCTCAACCCCTACCATACGAAAATATTTTCTTGCCAGTTTGCAAGCCTCACCAATGTACTCCACACTACTGTGAGATCTGCTTTCTCCGGTAAGGATTAAGATTTCCTCCATCCCACTTCCGGCAATGATTTTCATTTCCTGTTCAATCTGCTCAATAGTCAGCTTCATTCGCCTGATATCATTGTAGCAGTTAAAACCACAATACACACAATAGTTTTCACAGTAATTCGCAATATAAAGAGGTGTAAAGATATACACATTATTTCCAAAATGCTTTCCGGTTTCCACCCTCGCTCTATTAGCCATTTCTTCTAAAAATGGCTCTGCAGCCGGTGAAAGCAAAGCCTTAAAATCTTCAATACTTAAATGTTCGTGTTCAAGAGCGGTTCTCACATCTTTTGCAGTATATTTTTCATAATCATAAGAATTCATATGCGACATAACGTTTTCGCACACATCGGAATCAATCTTTTCCATGCCGGGCATATATTCCATATGATTACTTCTTGATGAAGGATCCTTCTCCAGCTGATGCTTTCTTTTCAAAGATTCTAAAGACAGATTTTTTGAATCAATAAAAAATTCGTTTTCCATGTTTCTCTTCTCCATAATATCAGTCATGTAAAAATCCTGTGAGGGGATCTGATGCCTGTGCACCACGTGTCAGCACTCTGCCCAGTCCGGAAAGATATGCCTTTCTTCCTGCCTCAATTGCCTGCCTGAAGGCAGCTGCCATTAGTGGTAAATCTCCTGCCGTTGCAAGGGCTGTGTTTGCCATAATGGCAGCTGCACCCATCTCCATCGCTTCACATGCCTGTGAAGGTTTTCCTATTCCTGCATCTACAATAATCGGCAGATCAATCTCATCAATCAGAATCTGAATAAATTCTTTTGTTGCAAGACCTTTGTTTGAGCCGATTGGAGATGCGAGCGGCATTACTGATGCCGCCCCGGCACTCACCAGATCTCTTGCCGCATTTAAATCAGGATACATATATGGCATGACAATAAATCCTTCCTTAGCAAGTATTTCTGTTGCTTTAATCGTCTCCTGATTGTCCGGCAAGAGATATTTGGAATCACGCATAATTTCAACTTTTACAAAATTGCCACATCCCAATTCCCTTGCAAGCCTTGCGATTCTGACTGCTTCCTTAGCATCCCTTGCTCCACTGGTATTGGGAAGCAGGGTAACCTCTTTCGGAATATAATCAAGAATATTCTCCCCTTCTTTTGTATTAGCACGTCTGACTGCTAATGTAATAATCTGTGCTCCTGCATCCCTGATTGCTGCCTCAATCAGATTGAGAGAATACTTACCGGAACCGAGAATAAATCGTGAATCAAATTCATGTCCTCCTATGATTAACTTATCACTATTCATATAATAAAACCTTCTTTCTGCTGTACAATTAAATGTTTGTCAATAATCTATCGTTCTATCAATGCATCCATTCAATACCTATTTTCTTATGCATCGAATTCATTTGCTATAATTCGTAACACCATATGCGCCTCATGAGCAGCACATAACATTACTCTTGAAGAAAACAATCCGTGTCCTTCATTCACATCACTCATTTCATCACCACATAAATAAAAATGCTTTGAAATCTTACGCGTTTTGATCATATTGGCACTTTCTATTCCTGCCATACCCGACCCGGAAACCAGATAGGTTTGCGGAAGATTTTCAAGCACTGCATTCACTAACATCGCTTTGGCATCGGCCGCATCAAATGCTTCGCAAATGATGTCTGCTTTTTGAAGTAACTCCACACAGTTTTCTTCTGTAACCTTCAATGTATGTGCCTCCATTGAAATATATGGTGCAATTTCTTTTAAATTTTCGCATAATGCATCCGTTTTGTACCTGCCTACCTGTGATGCTTTATATTGCTGCCGATGCAGATTGGTAAGATCTACCTGATCATAATCAATCAGAATCAAATGCCCAACCCCTGCTCTGGCAAGAGAAATCGCAATATTAGAACCAAGACCACCCAGTCCGCATATTGCAACTACTGCATTTTCAAACTTTTGCTGCAATTCTTTTCCCTGTCTCATTTGTAATGCAAGTTTCATATCATTTTCTGTCGGAATCAAATCAGCCACCTCCCACGAAATTCACTACTTCTACGATATCACCATCTTTTAAAATCGTATCAGAATAGTCTTTCTTTGGAAGAATCTCCTCATTGATTTCAACTGCAATTGTCTTAAGACTATATCCGGCATCAAGCAGATACTTAGAAACACTAATACCTGCTGCCTCGATCTTTGTACCATTGATTATTACCATCGTTTCGTCTCCTCAA
>CACYDA010000337.1 GCA_902773095.1 uncultured Lachnospiraceae bacterium
AGAATACAGTAGAAGTGTGCCATGCATGTGGTATTGAAAATCCTAAGGTTGCACCACTCGCAGCAGTAGAAGTTGTTAATCCAAAGATGCCTGTTACAGTTGAGGCAGCAGAGCTTACAAAGATGAATGAGGAAGGTAAGATTACAGGATGTATCGTGGATGGACCTCTTTCAATGGATCTTGCAATTGACCCGGAGGCAGCAAAGCATAAAGGCGCAGAAGGAAGAAAGATTGTCGGAGATGCAGATGTATTAATCTTCCCGGACATCCATGCAGGAAATATTGCTTACAAGACATTGGTTCATACCGCAAAGGTGAGAAACGGAAATATTATTACAGGTACAAAAGCTCCGGTTATTCTTACATCACGTTCGGACGATTTTCAGACAAAGGTAAACTCTATAGCAATAGGAGCAGTTGTGGCAGAGGCAATGAATCAGAAATAACAGTCTGCTTATGCTGTTTGTGCGCTACATACAACATAATTTGCGCTAACGTAATATGCAATTACCTAAAAAATTATTAATAGTAAGAAGGAGAATTTGACATGTCAGTAAAGAGCTTAATTATCAATCCGGGTTCAACATCTACCAAAATTGGTGTATTTGAGGATGAGACATTATTGTTTGAAGAGACACTCAGACATTCTACAGAAGAGATTGCACAGTATGCTTCCATTGTAGATCAGAAAGATTTTAGAAAAAATATCATTTTAAATCTTTTAAATGAAAAAGAATTTGATATCAAATCTTTAAATGTTGTAGTTGGACGAGGTGGACTTTTAAAGCCAATCCCTGGTGGAACATATGCCGTAAGCGATGGGCTTTTAGAAGACTTAAAGATTGGAAAACAGGGACAGCACGCATCAAATCTTGGTGGTATTCTTGCAAGAGAAATTGCGGATGAAATCGGTGTTCCATCTTATATCGTAGACCCTGTTGTTGTGGATGAGTTATGTGATGAGGCAAGACTTTCAGGTGTGCCTGAAATCCCTAGAATCAGTATTTTCCATGCGCTTAACCAGAAAGCAGTTGCCAAGAGATATGCAAAAGAAAAAGGATTAAAATACGAAGACCTGAATTTGATTGTTGTGCATATGGGTGGCGGCGTTTCTGTAGGTGCTCATAAGAATGGAAAGATTATCGATGTATTCAATGCGCTTGACGGAGATGGCGCATTCTCACCTGAAAGAGCAGGCGGGGTTCCGGTAGGCGGACTTGTGCGTATGTGCTTCTCAGGAAAATACACAGAAAAAGAAGTATATAAAAAATTAGTAGGTAACGGTGGATTGAATGCTTACCTTGGAACAAATGATATGAGAGATGTGATCAAGGCAGCCGAGACAGATGATCATGCAAGATTAGTGAGAGATGCATTTACATATCAGGTAAGCAAGGATATCGGTTCCATGGCATGTGTGCTTGGTGGAAAAGTAGACAGAATTATCGTGACAGGTGGTATTGCCTATAATGAACTGATAGTAAATAAGTTAAAAGAAGCAGCAGGATGGATTGCTGAATTTACAGTATATGGTGGAGAAGATGAACTTCTTGCGTTGGCACAGGGCGGTCTTCGCGTTCTGAATGGCGAAGAAGAGGCAATGGTTTATTAGTCATGAAATATGTGTTGTTTGATTTGGATGGAACAATTACGGATCCAAAAGTAGGCATCACAAAATCAGTGCAATATGCGTTGAAACAGTTTGGGATTGAAGTGACAGATTTAGATTCGTTGTGTCCGTTTATTGGTCCGCCTTTATATCAGTCGTTTGAAAATTTTTTTGGATTTTCACATGACCAGGCACTCAAAGCAGTGGAGCAGTACCGGGTGTATTATCGTGATACCGGGATATTTGAATGTACCGTCTATGAGGGAATCCCCGGGCTTTTAAAAGAACTTCATGAAAATGGGGTTATTGTCATGTTGGCGACATCGAAACCGGAAGAGTATGCCATCAGATTGTTAAAGCACTTTAAAATTGACGAATACTTTGATCTTGTAGCCGGAAGTACCATGTCCGGAAGCAGGATTGAAAAAGAAGATATTATAAAGTATGCCATGGAGCAGGCAACAGGTGCTGATGAAATCAACGCATTTGATGTGACACAGGCCTATATGGTAGGAGACAGAAAATTTGATTATATAGGAGCGGTGAAGTTTGGAATGCCGTGTATCCTGATTGGTTATGGATACGGTGAGTTAGAGGAATTGAAAGCATGCGCTCCCTATGCAATCAAAATGACAGTAAAAGAATTGAGTGAGTTTTTGTTGAATGAGATGAAACACACAGATGTAAAATAAAGCTATGGATATGAAATATGCAATAGCAAAATGAAATAGCAGAACATAATATAAAATGCTGAACACTCTAATGATGAGAAATCAATTTGAGTGTTCAGCATTTTTATTTGGTTGAATCGATTTTCAAAGAATGAAAGACATGAATTACGATATCATAGTATTTTTCATACTGTGTAATCCTATCTACGACTTTTCTTTCTTTGTTTTGTTACAGCGATTGAAACAGAAACGACAATGGCGAGAACCATTTCAATCATGATTGCTGTAGAAGAATGGCTGTCTCCTGTTCTTGGGGAACTTTGTGCAGAAGTCACCTTCTGTGTAGGTGCAATCGCTGCTGTCTCACTAGCCGGCTGTGATGGAGCAGGTGTTTCTTCAACTGATGGCTGCTCTGTGGTTGGCTGCTCTACCGGTGCAGTGACAACGAGTTTAGCAGAATAATCGGATGAAGTACCCTCTTCGTTTGTGATGGTAAGAGTTGTATCATATGTTCCGGCTGTATCATATGCATCATAAGGTGTAGCACCGCTGTATACTTCGGTTCCGTCTTTTGTTACTTTCCAAAGAGTAGAAGTGATTGGTGAAAGTGTATAGGCAGATCTGTTATCAATAGAAACTTTTGTTCCCTGTACAATTTCCGTTACATCTTTTCCTTCAGACACATAAGCAAATAACGGTGTCAAAGTTGCAGGATCTTCTGTTACAACCAGTGTATCTGAATACGGAGAAGAAGTGATATTGTATTTATTTCTGACACGAAGACTTGTCACATAAGTACCTGCTTCTTTTGTATATTCTGTAAATGGTTTTGTATCGTTATAGATTTCTGTGCCATCTTTGGTAACTGTCCAGTAACGGTTGACAATTTCGGCACCTTCAAAAGTGGAAAGGTCTTCCACGGAAACAACACTGCCCACACGAAGATTGTTTGTTTTTGCACCGGAAGCGTCTCTGTACTCGAAAAATGGTTTCAATACGACAGTATCGGTAGTAGTAACGGTAAGATTAGAGAAATAAGCATCAGGGTTACTTACGGCACAAGGTCCGAAACTGCCGGAAACAACATCTGCATCTACTTTTGTAAGTTCCTCTCCGTTAATAGAGACAGTTACATTTTTTTCTTCAATCAGTAATTCTACAGTATGCCATGTACTTTTTAAGGATTTATCGAGTTCGCCGTAGGCAAGAACGGTTCCGTCTGAATAGCCGATTGCTGCTGCATTCTTTCCACTGTGATCATATGTTCCATCTGTGGCATCAATGGTTCCGTGATAAAGAGGGCCTCTGTGAGAATAACCATTCATTGACGGATGCCATTCACTGATATAAGCGATACTCCAGTTACCGGAATACTCACATTCTTCGTAGGCATAGAAAGAATAGACGGGGTCTTCCTCGGTGCCGCCTACCTTCATGCCCCAGGTAAATCCACATGGGTCAAAGTTTGCATTTTTCATATCAAACGAAATCTTACCTTCTGTGAAATTTGTAATTTCAGGATTGTAGAAACCTGTCCAACCTACATTTTGTGTCGTATTCATATATTCTTCTTCTGCATTGTATGACCAGCCGGCATTGTAGGCTGTACCGAATTTTGCATCCGGATAGTTAATCCATGAGTCATACACAATCTTCATTTCAATATCAACTGTTCCAACGTCAACAACATCTGCATCCGCAAAGGTAAAGACAGGTGTGGAAACTGCCATCGTGATTGCAGTGAGGGACGCAAGCAGCGTTTTGAATAGTTTTTTCTTTTTCATATTTTTTCCTCCTATAAAATAATTTAAAACGTGAATTCCTTACCTTATATTAAAAAATACACAATTATAATACAATATAATACAAATAAGAAATTTATTGTAATTTTATTATCCTATTGGTGATATGTAAATAAACGGTAAGGGGAAAACGAATAAACTAAAAGTTCCCGGAAGTTATGAAAAATGAGTTCCCAATTTGGCTTTTTATAGCAATAAGATGTGAATTAGTTCTTGACAGTCATTAAAACCAAGAGTAAACTTAAGGCTAAAGAAATAAACTGACAAATAAACTGACAGATGAAAGGAAGTTGTTATCGTGGAAAAGAAAAATATTGATTGGGCAAATATCGGTTTTGGATACATTAAGACAGATAAAAGATATGTATCAAATTTTAAAGATGGACAGTGGGACGAAGGAACATTGACAGAGGATGACAAAGTTGTGATCAGTGAATGTGCAGGTGTATTGCAGTATGCACAGACTGTGTTCGAAGGTCTCAAGGCATATACGACAGAGGATGGAAAGATTGTTTGTTTCAGACCTGACTTAAATGCAAAGCGAATGAGTGACTCAGCAAAGAGATTGGAGATGCCGTCATTTCCGGAAGACAGATTTGTGGATGCCGTTGTTGAAACAGTTAAGGCGAATGCAGCATATGTTCCACCGTATGGTTCTGGAGCGACACTTTATATCAGACCATACATGTTCGGAAGTTCTCCTGTCATCGGAGTAAAACCGGCTGAAGAGTATCAGTTCAGAGTGTTTGCCACTCCGGTAGGTCCATACTTCAAAGGTGGAGCAAAGCCAATTACAATTAAAGTAAGTGATTTTGACAGAGCGGCACCTCATGGAACAGGACATATCAAAGCAGGTCTTAACTATGCGATGAGTCTCCATGCGATTGTGACTGCACATGAAGAAGGATATTCAGAAAATATGTACCTTGATGCTGCAACTAGAACAAAAGTGGAGGAGACAGGTGGAGCGAACTTCCTATTTGTCACAAAAGATAACAAGCTGGTTACGCCGAAGTCAAACAGTATTCTTCCTTCTATTACAAGACGTTCCCTTGTATCTGTAGCAAAAGAGTATTTGGGAATGGAAGTTGAAGAGAGAGAAGTATTCTTTGATGAAGTGAAAGATTTTGCAGAATGTGGTCTGTGTGGTACAGCGGCAGTCATCTCACCTGTAGGTAAGATTGTTGACCATGGCAATGAAATATGTTTCCCAAGCGGAATGGATGAGATGGGACCTGTTACAAAGAAATTGTATGAAACCCTCACAGGAATCCAGATGGGAAGAATCGAAGCTCCAGAGGGATGGATTAAAGTCATCGGGTAAGCGTTGGCATAATATCGGTGTGATTTCGTAGAATTGTAGTATTAGATGCACCAAGATGTGCCAAAATGAAATAGACAGAATTGAATAGACATAGTTAAATAGTTGAATTGAATATGAGCCGATGCACAGAGTATCGGCTCATATTTGTCATAGAAGACAGGTGTTATATTCCGAATTTAGAAGTTACGGATGGTTATCAGATTGAAAAACTCAAAAGCTCTTCACATCCACGGCACTTGTTTACTTTGAACATGATTGAGATCGTGCAGCCATTATGGTAATGAATTAAGTATTAGAAGGAGAAAGCTATTATGTCAAAAAAGAAAAAGCAGAGCGAGGCGATTAAGCAACTGAAAGGAGCAACATGGCAGAGTGTAGTAACGGGTATTCTTTTTATATTGTTGGGAGTGGTACTTTTGATCAATCCTGAGAAGGTGACGAGAACCATCTTCCATACGATAGGAACATTACTGATTGTATTTGGACTCATACAATTGTTGATGTACTTTTTGTCAAATGTTGAACGCAGACTCAAGAAAAATAGATTCATTATTGGGTCATGCATTATCATAGCCGGTATGTTCTTTATCTTTGGATATAGCCTGATTAAAAATATTGTTCCATATATCATGGGGGGATTTATTTTTGTCAATGGTATCATAAAACTGCAGACAGCGATGAATGTGATGAAGCTTAAAGGAAACAAAGGAGGAATGCTTGTTCTTATAGCGATTTTAACCATTCTGCTTGGTATTGCTATTTTGATTATGGCAAATACGATTACGAATCTTATTCTTAGAATTGTAGGTGCGGCAATGATCTTTACCGGAGTTACGGAAATGGTCAATATGTTTTATATGAGTAGGGGACTGAAGAACTATCTGGAAGATATGGAGGCGCTTGTTCAGGATCCAAAAGATTGAATCTGCAGTGATGATGGATTGGAGACATATTTTATGATTTATTGCATATCTTGTATAAATAAACGAATATCAGGATGTATCGATGAAAGGGTATATAGAAGAGCGTGCAATAGAATTAGCGAATTATATCATTGAAAATAAAGCAACTGTAAGACAGGCAGCAGGTCAGTTCGGGATCAGTAAAAGCACTGTCCATAAAGATGTGACGGAAAGATTATGCCATATCAATCCATCACTGGCAGCAGAGGCAAGAAAAATTCTTGATGTCAATAAATCAGAAAGACATATCAGGGGTGGTCTTGCAACAAAAGAAAAATATCTGAATAAATCTGTTTGACGAAAATGATTTCAAAATCAAAAATGATGTTATGGTCAAAAATGATGTCAAAGTCAAAAATGAGTTATGGTCAAAAATGATGGCGCGGATTGTAAAAAATAACAAGGACTGAAAAATCAGATCCCTGTTATTTTTTTGGGGGATGCCCGACAGACATGTCTGCCAGGCTGAGTTATGAAAATGTTAAGTTAGATATTACCATCGGTAATATGCTTTGATTGTAATTCCAAAATGTGTCTAAAATTTGTTTTATCTATAAAATAAATATAAACCGGGGATCTGAATGGTCATTATTTGGACGATAATGTTGATAAAGAAGTGAAAATAACACAATAAAAAGAGGTAAATATATGAGTACAATATTTATTTTTTGAGATATATCGGTTATAATGAAAAAATCGAAATAGGTGATTGCGAAACTGCGATTCGCATTATGTTAGTTGTATACAATGCACAAAAGCAACACAGACACGCTTTCGCTTGGAAAA
>CACYDA010000338.1 GCA_902773095.1 uncultured Lachnospiraceae bacterium
GACACCTCAGATAATTTGCTTCGCAAATTATCTTCTGCTTCGCAGAATGCAATGAGGACTCCGTCCCACCTTCGGTGTGACACCTCATTGCATATTATATCATACTTCGGGTATGGTTACAATTTTAAATGTATTTTTTAATTTCTTTTCTGATTTTTTCATAGCACTCGGTTAAGTTATGGTTTTCATAGATTTTTTCTATTTGTGCATGTTTTATTTTTTCTTCTGAAAAGTCTTCGCAATCAGCGAGAAACCGGCGACACATTTCTGCGTATTTCGGTTCTTTCTGACTTTTTTCTCTTTGGATTGCCCTTAACAGTCTCTCACCATCTTCTACATTGATATAGATGGGAACAACGATTGTTGTTCCGCTTTCATCTTTCCCATAAAAGTCCCGCACTTTTTCATAAGAATCCAGCGTTCCAATAAGTATATAATGATCTTGCCCTAAATTAATCTGTTCATCATTTACTGTAAAATAGTACCACTTGCCATATACTGTGTCATACACTCTTGATTCGATCACTTTTCCCTGGCTTTTCAATTCATCCAAACGGTTTTCTCTTACGAAGATGTACTCTCTACCGTTTTCTTCGCCCTCTCGCATGGGTCTTGTTGTATATCCTACTATGTTTTTTAAACCAAGTTCTTCGTCATTTAAAAGCATATTATAAATTGTATCTTTACCGGATGAGCTTTTTCCCATCACATAAAAAATTTTTCCCAATGCTTCGCCACCTGTCTTTCAATTTTTATATCACTCCTGCCCTAGCACCTTAACATATTCTGCATTATTTCCTTCTATACCGTAAACTGTAAGCCCTGCCTTCCTGTATTGCATGATTAATGCTATTATTTCTTCTGTTATCATTTCTCCCGGAGCTGCAATCGGAATTCCCGGCGGATAGAGATAAATATACTCTGCTGAAATTTTTGACTTTGCATCTGTCAATCGAATCATTTTTATATCTCCATACGCATCACTAATTCTTTTTTGTACTTTTGCCTGCGGTATTCTGAAACAAAATGGTTCTTCATGGCTATTCGTATCCCAATTAATTTCCTTATGATGTACATGATTCCTATCACTTTCATCAATTCTTTTTAAAGCCTGATACAGCCTTTCAAACCCTTCTGCTGTATCCATCAGGGACGTCATTGCGATCATATAATCACCCGAACACATTTCAAGCTGTAAATGATCATCATCACGAAGAATCTCATAAATCCTTTGTGCTGTCATATTCATATTTCTGCTCGAAATAACGATTTTGGATTGATCAAAATGCTTTACTGCACTTTTTCCAACAATGTTACTTTGCATGATTCGGATGTTCTGAAACGCTGAAACCTTTTGATAAAAATCATCAAGTCGTTTTGCATATTGATCAAAATAGCCATTTTGCATGCTTTCTCTAGCTATTTTGATGCAATTCGTAATTCCTGCCAAAAGCACATAGGACGGACTGCTCGTCTGAAAAATATGAAGATACTTCTCAATTCTATTACAATCAACCTTATCTCCCTTTACATGCAATAATGCTGACTGTGTCAGTGCCGGAAGCGTTTTGTGTACGCTTTGGATTACAACATCTGCACCACAGCTTAGTGCAGACAAAGGAAAACTTTTCTGCATTCCAAAGTGTGCTCCATGAGCCTCATCTACAATCAGCATTCCTCCTTTTTCATGCACGATTCCCGCGATTTCTTTCAGATCGGATACAATACCTTCATAAGTTGGCGATGTAATGACAACTACATGAATATCTTTGTTCTGTTCCATCATATCTTTTACTTTTTGAGGTGATATTCCTCCATTAATACCAAATTCTTCTATATATTCCGGATATAGATATATAGGAAACAGTTCATTTAAAAATATTGCATGATATACCGATTTATGACAGTTTCTAGCAACAAGAATTTTTTCTCCTTTACTTGTCAAAGCACATATGGCTGATAACAGACCACATGTGCTTCCATTGACAAGAAAATACGTTGCTTTTGATTGGTAAAACCGTGCCGCCTCCTCCATCTCTTCTTTGATGACTGCTTCCGGCTCATGCAGATTGTCAAACCCGTCAATCTCTGTAATATCATATAAGTATGGACTCATTCCATCATTGATCATTCTCTTATGACCCGGCATGTGAAACGGATAACAATCCGACTTGGCATAATTGATTAATTTCTGATACAGATTAGACATTTTTCTACTTTCCTTTTCATTATAATCTTTTAGGTATTGTAAGCTTTTGGCTGCCGGCTTTTTGATTACAAACTATTTTTCATCGCATTCTTTTTTTCAAATTCTGCTTTTAACTTACTCTTTCCTTCCTTCTCAGCTTTTATTACAGCTAAAAAGTCATTTACCTTAACAGCCTTACTGAAAAAGTAACCCTGATAATAATTACAGCCAATCTTCATTAGCTCCTCAATCTGGTCTTCCGTCTCTACATATTCCGCAAGTACCTTAAAATCTAATGATTTTGCAAGATGTACGATTGATAAAATAATTTCTTTACTCCTCTCATTGTTCATCATACCCTTCACAATTGAGCCATCCAATTTGACCATATCAAATTGATTATTCTGCAGGTATTTAATCGATGTGGATCCCATTGAAAAATCATCAATTGCAATCATATATCCTAATTCCTTGACGGCACCAAGGGCTTCCTCAAATTTTTCATCTGACTTAATCGCCATCTGTTCTGTAATCTCTATACACATCTCTCGATCCGCAATATCATAATCCCCCTTAAGCTGCCTCAAAAAATCAATAAAATCTTTCTCCAGTATTGTTGAAATGGTTACATTCACTGAAATCTTATACGGTTTTCCTGCTACACATTTCACTTTCCTGTAATCTTTTGCTGCCTGCACAAAAAGATACCTTTCAAGTTTACTAAGGATTTTAGCCTCATCTGCAATTTTAACCACTAGTGGCGGATAAATGAATCCATGGATCGGATGGATATATCGCATCAATGTCTCTGCACCGATACAGTTATATTCATTGTCATATTGAAGCTGATAATGAAGCTCAATCTCTTCGTGATCAATAGCACTCTCTAAATCTGCTGAAAGGCATTTGGCAAGCGCTCCCGGCGTACCCGGAATTCGTAATACTTCAATTTCTGCCTTTTCTTCTTCCGCCTTTTTCAGGATGTTTGTCAATTCCTCCATTCTTTCTGCTTCATTCCTATTCTTCGACTCATCATAGGCTCTTACAAATGGCAGATAGATGAGGACACCGGTTAACAATATGATTAATTGAAGTATCATTCCTCTGATAGAACCTGTTGCCATATATCCACTGATAAATATAGGTACCGTAGGGGAAACCTCTTTTGTAATCATAGGCACTAAATCAAAATACATTGCAAAATATGAAACGCAGTACGCCATTGCAGGTACTACTAAAAATGGTGGCAAAAGATAAATATTGAAAATAATCGGAAATCCAAATGCTAATAAATCATTAAAATTAAATATCATCGGAGCTGCACATATTCTTGTCAGATTTTTGTTAATATTTCTTCTACTAAAAATAATAATAGAAATCAAAAGACAAAACGCCGTTCCATATCCTCCAAGCATGACAAACACATTCAAAAACTCTTTGCTTAATATCGCTTTACTCTTCTGTGTCGCCACATCTGAATGATTGATAAAATTGGTTGCCAACCGGGAGCGAAATATATGTTCAGACGCAAGCTCCAATACATCACTTCCATAAATTCCAAAAAAACATAACAGTAATGATAGCACAATATACATAAACCCATTTACAAATGAACTTCCACGTCCTATAAATATTGCATTTACGATCTGTATGTAAAAGTCCTGAAAACTCTCAGTCTGAAAAATCTGGCATACAAAATAATTAAACATCGAAAACAGCATGGTTATTGAGATAAGTGGTATCATTGCAATAATCGCATCGTTGAATTCAAGATCTACCCCATCTGCATACAATCTGAAAGGAAGTTTCACATTATTAATAATAAGTACATAAAGTTTCGAAACGATAATCGCACAAAATATCGCAGAAAATGTACCTTTTGTGCTTAATGCTCCGGAACTGATTTTGTCCATGCTGACACCTGAAACTGCAAAAAAAGAAGCGACGGTTGTCAACGAACCTACAAATACGTAATTAATAGACATTCCTCTGCTGCTCAGATAACAGTTGGTAATAGAAAATGCAATATATACGGACAGCATGCCAAATGCTGCATCATAGATAAACACTAACATTTGCAAAAATGCGCCATCCAGTAATTGATGTAATACATTCTGATATGCCTTGATCGGTATGTTTTGTAGTATCTGAGCAACTGATCCAAGCATTAAAATGGGAATCACCATAATTAAACCACGTCTGATTGCACTGAGCGTATGACTTTTATCAATTTCTTTTATAACGGCCGAAAATAATCTTTCCATATTAATCCCTTCATTCTTAAAATTTATTCAAATATGCACCTGCCACCTTCTTAATTATTTTTATATTATCACGCAAATCTTAATGGTTCAATTTTATCATATAATAAGTATCACCGTCAACTTAAACAATAGAAATTCCAACAAACAAAAAGTCATCCGGATCCCTTTAAGTGGGATGGCAGATGACTTTTTGTTTAAAAATTTATTGCCTATTTTTCCTTTTTTGTTGTCTTTTTCTTAACACTTCTTACCGGTTTTTTGATTACCTGTTTTGGTACTTCCATTGTAATAGATTCAAATGATCTTAACTTAACTGTCAACTTATAATCGAAATTGTCCTGCTTTTCTCCTTCCGGCATGGCTTCAGCCACATAAGATACCTTTTCAACTCCGTCAACATCTTCAGAACTCAAAATAACTTTATACTCGCCCGGATGAGGAACACCAATCACATATTCATCTCTCTGAATTGGAGTAAAGTTACATACAAATGCAAGACTTCCATTAAATGTACCGGGTGCTTTTCTGATGTAACTAAATACACTATTGTCACCATCATCACAGTTAATCCACTCGAAACATTCATACTCAGATGATTCATACGCATGCATGACAGGATTGTCTCTGTATAGATGAAGGAGTTTTCGATAATAGTTCTGTATATCTTTATGCATATGCTCATCAAGAAGATACCAGTCAAGACCTCTTGCTTCTGACCATTCTTCACGCTGACCCCATTCCTGTCCCATGAATAACAGCTTCTTGCCCGGCTGTCCCATCATAAATGTATAAGCTGTCTTTAAATTAGCTGCCTTTGTCTCTAAATCACCAGGCATCTTATAAAACATAGAACACTTCATATGAACGACTTCATCATGTGAAAGCACAAGAATAAAATTCTCGCTGAAAGTATATGTCATATTAAATGTCATTTTATTATGATTAAATTTCTTAAAATATGAATCTAATTTTACATAATCAAGGAAATCATGCATCCATCCCATATTCCATTTGAACGTAAATCCAAGTCCGCCATCTTCCGGTGACTTTGTAATATCAGGCCATGCTGTTGATTCTTCTGCAATCAGATATGCTCTTGGGTCACGTTTCTTCATAATACTTGTCAAATGTCTGAACAATTCCATTGCCTCAAGGTTTCCATTTCCGCCATACTGATTTGGAACCCACTGACCATCTCTTCTTCCATAATCAAGATACAACATTGACGCAACAGCATCTACCCTGAGCGCATCAATATGGAACTTCTCAACCCAGAACAAAGCATTTGCAATAAGGAAGTTAGCCACTTCTGTCTTACTGTAATCAAAAATCTTTGTTCCCCAATCAGGATGTTCTCCTTTTCTTGTATCTGCATATTCATACAAAGGACCACCATCAAACCATGCAAGTCCATGCTCATCTCGTGGGAAATGTGCCGGTACCCAGTCAAGAATAACACCGATTCCCAATTCATGCATATGATTCACAAAATACATGAAATCCTTTGGCTCTCCATATCGGGAAGTTGGTGCATAATAACCTGTCACCTGATATCCCCATGAAGCATCCAGCGGATGTTCTGAAATTCCCATTAATTCTACATGTGTATATCCCATATATGTCAGATACTCTCCCAATTCATGCGCGAGCTGTCTGTATCCGCAGAACCCGTCTACGCTATAGGAGTAATCTTTCTTCCATGAACCTAAATGCACCTCATAGATTGACATAGGTGTATCAATAATCTTGTCTGCATTCTTATCATGTTGTACAATCCACTTATCATCTGTCCACTCAAATCCATTCAGATTCGTAATCTTTGATGCATTTCCCGGTCTCATCTCCGCATAATTTCCATAAGGATCTGCCTTATCATGTGTCGTTCCATCCGGCCATGTAATGGCATATTTATAAATATGACCTTCAAAAACTCCCGGCACAAACCTCTCCCATATTCCGGAATTATCAATTCTCTGCATGATGTGAATATATCCGTTCCAATCATTAAAATCACCAACGACACTTACTGCCTTTGCCTTTGGAGCCCAAACCGCAAAGTATGTCCCTTTTACACCATCTATCTCCATTACATGAGCACCAAGTTTCTCATATATTTCATAATGAGAACCATGTCCAAACAGATATCTGTCTGTTTCAGTAATGATATTCATATGCTGCACCTCTCTTTTCCTAAACTCTATTATAATTGATTAAACAACCCTTTAAAATAATTTCTCTTTCATCGTCTGTTAATTCCCCAAGCTTTAGTTCAAATTCCTTCAGTTCGTCTTTTACCACATATGCCGTAATCTCTGACTTTTTCTCTCTTACTGCTTCGGCAATACCCGGTATAAATATATAATCACCATTTGCAAATGGCAAATCTTCCGAATCAAATAAAAATGGAAGCATACCCCAATTGATCAGATTTGAGCGATATCTCTTTGTTGCATATTCTTTTGCGATATTTGCCCATCCGCCTAAAACCTTCTGGCATGATGCAGCCTGCTCTCTGGCAGAACCATCACCCGGCTTCACTGCATATATCGTACTTCCAATACCGATATTATCATGGTTGACATCCTTAAATACAGCTTTAATCGTATCCATAACAGGTTTCAATTCAGAAAGTACTGTACATGGACATTCGCCTGCTTCTCTTGCTTTCTCCGCTGCCTGAACTTCTTTTGCCTTTCCTACATATGCCGGATCTTTTCTTGAAAGCGTAAATTCTGCAAGTCCCAAAGGATTGGAACGGTAAGATGATGTCTCACCGGATGGAATCAGCTCATCTGTCGTAGTAACCGGATCATGAATCTCTGATACAACCTTTAATACAAGATTATCTGTAAGAGCCACCATCTTTGGCCAATCCTTGATATTCGGACCAAATTTAATCTCTACTGTCGGATCTGCCACACCCTTACTGTCAAATACTCTGTTCTCATAAATCGTCTTATCAAAGAAATACCTTGGATTTGTAAACTGTACATCAATATCTGTTGCCGCTGTAAGGAATCCTTTGTTTGCGGCAGTTGCAGCAATCGAACGAGCATCCATCAACGCAACAGATGAAATCTGTCCATTCTGCAGTTTTGAACCTTCTCTGTTCGGGAAGTTTCTTGTAGAATGTCTGATACTAAGCGCATTGTTTGCCGGAGTATCCCCTGCGCCAAAACAAGGTCCACAGAATGCAGTTTTTACTATAGCACCTGTTGCCATCAAATCAGCAAGTTTTCCATTTCTTGCCAATTCCACATAAATTGGTGTACTAGCCGGATATACGCTGAGTGTAAATTCATCCGAACCAATACTCTTACCCTTAAGAATATCTGCTGCTGCACAAATATTCTCGAAACCACCACCGGCGCATCCTGCAATAATTCCCTGCTCCACATATAATTTTCCGTCTCTTACTTTGTCTTTCAATGTAAAGTCAACCTGTCCGTCAAGACTTACAAGTGCTTTCTTCTCACAGTCATCTAAAATATCCATCAGATTTGCATTTAATTCTTCAATCGTGTAGGTATTGCTTGGATGGAATGGCATTGCGATCATTGGTTTAACTTGATCAAGTTCAACATAAACCACACCATCATAATATGCCACATCTCCAGGATTTAATTCCTTATATTCCTCACTTCTTCCGTGAATATCATAGAAATCTTTAATCTTATCATCTGTCTTCCAGATGGATGATAAACATGTTGTCTCCGTTGTCATTACATCAATGCCAATTCTAAAATCAGCACTTAAATTCGAAACGCCCGGTCCAACAAATTCAAGTACCTTATTCTTTACATAACCGTTTGCAAATACGGCGCCAATAATAGCAAGTGCAACGTCCTGAGGACCTACACCCTTCACAGGCTCTCCGCTCAAATAAACAGCGATCACACCCGGCATATTAATGTCATATGTCTGTGAGAGGAGCTGTTTCACAAGTTCCGGTCCACCTTCGCCCATTGCCATGGTACCAAGTGCACCATATCTGGTGTGACTGTCTGAACCCAAGATCATCTTTCCTCCGCCTGCAAGCATTTCTCTTGCAAACTGATGAATAACGGCCTGGTGAGGTGGTACATATACCCCGCCGTACTTCTTCGCACATGTAAGGCCAAACATATGGTCATCTTCATTTATTGTTCCTCCTACCGCACACAAACTGTTGTGACAGTTTGTAAGAACGTATGGAATCGGAAACTTCTCAAGTCCTGAAGCTCTCGCTGTCTGGATAATACCTACAAATGTAATATCATGTGATGTAAGTTTATCAAACTTAATCTGAAGCTTGTCCATGTTGCCTGATGTATTATGCTGCTCTAAGATAGAGTAAGCAATTGTGTTCTTTGCCGCCTCTTCTTTTGATACACTCTTGCCTAATTTTGATTTTAAAATTTCATCTGTATCTCCTACAGCTTCCACTACTTCAGTACCGTTAAGCAAATATGCTCCGCCTTTACTCAATGTTACCATATCTTATCCTCCTGTTTTACTGGTTCGCTATTTTCTATTATACTAATTTTCATATAATTATGCAAACTCTTTTTATGAATAATGGTCACTTTTTATCACTCTTTTTATCACTCTTTTTATCACTCTTTCTATCTCGATAAAAGCAAAATGAATGTTACTGTCTATACTACAAGAATCATCTGCTCAAGATCTGACAGCGCATCTCATCTGCTCTTCTTCTCATCATCTTCTTTCAATTCAAATTCCACCTGGAATCTTATTCTGCATGAACTTGCTTTGATCTGGCTAACAAAACCGATTTTTCTAACGATTTTGTTAGCCACTTAAACCTTATTCTGCTTGATTCTGCTTTCATTTGGCTAACGTATTCAACATTTTTAACGATTTTATTAGCCACTTGAACCTTATTCCGCTTGAACTTACTTTAATGTGGCTAACAAAACCGACTTTTCTAACGATTTTGTTAGCCACATTACCCTTATTCTGTCAGAGTCAGCTTCTCTTTCTCTGACCTATGCTCAATTGCAAATACATGACAACAATAACTTTCAGTTTTCACTTTACTTTTACCCCTGTATTGATTAAACTATTAGTAAGGTATGTAATCACCACTGCTTCGCAGTAATGATATTGTGTGATGCTTGCTGCCATTAAAATCGCTATGTGATAAGCAGCAAGTTCATCATCACTGCTTCTAAGTGATGATATTATTAAAGAAAGGACAGCTGAATATCTGAAAAAACATTGTATTCATCTCAGATATTCCAAGGTATTACTTTATGGGAAAAAAAGCAACAAAAGCGGCCGATAATATGTACTGCATGGCCAGATATGAAGCGGCTGAACATAATGATTCATTTTCAAGCCGCGAGAAAGCATCTGAACTGCTTAATATAGATCGGACAAGACTTGCCAATATTGAACTGGGAAACATTACACCATATCCAGAAGAAGTTTTAATGATGTCAAAATGCTACAATACTCCTGAATTATGCAACTCTCACTGTGCAGAACAGTGCCCGATTGGGAAAAACACCATCTCAAAAGTGGAGATTGATGATTTCGACAGATTATCATTAAAAGTACTTGCTTCTTTGAATGATATCGACAAAATCCGTACATCCCTGATTGCCATTTCCGAAGATGGACAGGTAGACTCTTATGAACGTGAAGATTTTGCAAAGATTCTTGCTTCACTTGATAAAATTTCATCCAATGCCACTGCACTGAAATTATGGGCTGAAAAAAATGTGAAATTTGACAACAACTAACATAATTGAACTGGTGTTTCACAATTACCTAATACAACTATATAGGTGATTGCGAAACTGCGATTCGCATTATGTTAGTTGTATACAATGCACAAAAGCAACACAGACACGCTTTCGCTTGGAAAA
>CACYDA010000339.1 GCA_902773095.1 uncultured Lachnospiraceae bacterium
ACAGAAACTGTCAATACAGCAAAATCAGTATAGTAATATGACAGAGAATGTGGAAAATAACATGAGAAATGGTTTTGTGTCAGCAAGTTCGGTAAACAATCCAGCAGGAATTTCAAGCTATCAGAATGTGAATGACAATGGCGGTTTTGACAATATAAATGAAAAGACGAAAAATGTAGGTGGAGTCGCAGGCAATATTACAAAAATAATGATGGAAGATGTGGATGATGAACAGGTAAGGAGAAATCTTGAGAGCATACCAATCAAGAATGAATTTATTAGGAATAATGCGTTAACAATATGTGCAGTGATATCGCTACTATTCTATTTATTACCATTTATCAGAATAACATCAGAGGTATCTAATGATTATACGGATGCATCGAGTGAAATAAAATTAACAGGTTTTACAACAATGATGGGAACACATGGTTCGGTTATTGGATTTTTATTACTGCTTGGTCCAATATTACTTATAGTGATGAATTATGTAGTCAATTTACGACCATATAGAAGAATGATATCTGTATCAGTTCCGGTAGCAAGTATTGTAATTGAAATTGTTGTATTTCTGATGATTACATCTGTTTTGAAGAAGGGTGTATCCAGCGTATCAGCAGCAGGTGCCGCTTATGATGATTATGGAGATGAAATAGATACAGCAATAAAGGTGAAAGCAAATCCGCAGATTGGATTTTATCTGATTCTTTTATCTTATATTATTACGGGAATAATAGGATATATTACATATTATGGGTTGAAACTGTCTAAAAAAAATAAATAAAACACAACAAGTGATTTGAAGGAGTGATGAATTATGATATGTCCGAATTGTGGTATGGAACTCGAAGAAGGAACACCGGTGTGTCCTTTATGTGAATACGAGTTTTTTGCTATGGAATTTAATGAAAGTGATTTTGAAACCAGACAGAAAAAAATAGATGATAATGATTTTGGGAAATTAGACAATCAGTTTGGCGATGAAAATGATTTATATGAAAATACCGGAAATGGATTTGAAATGAGTAATGTTGGAAATGAAACTGTCGAAACAGAATTCAGGAAAAATGAGAGAGGAAACTCAACAACAGATAATGGATTCGGAATGAATGATGGAGGATATACAACAACTGGTCTCGGTATAAGTGTTGGTAAAAATAAAACTGACACAAATCAATTTGACAAAAATTATGTTGGTTATGGTAGTGTGGAGACAGGATTTGATATAAAGGAAAATTCACGCGAAAGTGTTTTTCCGGGGATAGGAAAGCTCAATAGTACAGGTTTTGATATAAACGAGGATGCTCCTGTGGATATGTCAGGCGGACAAAATGAATTCCGTGATTTTAGCAGCCAGAGTGGAAAAAACATTTCTGGTAAAAAGATTGTGATAGTAAGCAGTATCTTTATGATTATTGCTGTGGTTGCTGCGGGTATTATCTTGTTTGTTAAGAACAAAAATTCAGAGGAAAAAAATGATTCCGAAATGCAAATGAACATGGAATTAGATGAAGATGAATATGTAGGGGATGCAGATGACCCCAATGATATGCTTGAAGAGGAGATAACAGATGGGGAAGATAAAGAAGTAGAAACAAAGGAATCTGTTGAAAGCGAAACGTTAAAAGAAACGGATGAAACAACATTAGTAGTAGGTGAATCTGACGAAAAAATTACTTGGACAACAGAAAAAGATATTAGAACAGAAAAGTATGGAAATTCGACAGTGACGTATAGTTTTGATTTGGTAAAGCTGCCTGAGCAGTATGCAGTAACCAATGCAAAACTGGAGCAGATTCATCAGGAGGGTAAATTAAAAGGTGATGAGTTGTTCTCTTATACCAGTGGATTATGGCAGCAGTCCTATACTGAAAATTGGGTATGCACTTATACTTTAAAAAGTGTGAGTATTAGGGAGAAATATCTCAGTGTTGTATGGGAATGGGAATGGTTCGCAGGAGGGTCACATCAGTGGGATTATAAAGTTGTAAATTATGAAATATCTTCTGGCAATACAGTGACTCCGGAACAGATTTTAAATATGGATTCCAACCAGGCGAAAAATCATATTATATCACGTACATTTGAATATCTGCAAAAAAATTCAATGATGAATGCTTATAACGAGTGTAATACGGGTGCACAGAGGACGATTGCAGATTATAACACTTCGGAATTTAATGTCTATTTTGATGACGCGCATACATATGTATGCTATGCTTCGGAGGAATTGTTTGAACTGGGAGGAATGGTTACAGTTGTTCCTTTAGATGGAGAAATCACTGCAACATCAAATCAGGCTGCACAAGACAATTCAAATACAAATTCATATGCCAATATAACCATAGGTAATTCATCTTATATACTGCCAAACAGTAGCAGTCAATACCTCACCATGGCAGACTTGCAGGGATTGACACCAGAACAGTGCAGAATTGCCAGAAATGAAATTTATGCAA
>CACYDA010000340.1 GCA_902773095.1 uncultured Lachnospiraceae bacterium
CGGGTTCACCCATGGAATGTTCTCGTCTATGTCAGCGGGCAGTGGAACTAATGAGAAACCTTCGTTCTCAAGCAGTTCCCGCCGCCCTTTTGATTGTGAAGCTAAAATAATAGGTTCTAGCATGATTTTAATAATAACATAATTTATTTTTTTTGACCATTTGCTTTTTCCATTGTATTATTATTAGATGAATCAAAGCAGGAATATATCTCATTTCCAGAAAGGCGATTAAAGTATTATAGAATGCTTAAACCAGGACAATATTGGAAGGATTTGCCTGTCGAGATGCAGAAAGAAGCATTAGGTGGCTCTTATTATGCAGGTGGAGGTAAAACTGGTTTTTTGAGGAGATTATATTGGGATCAGCCATCTCCAACATTAGTTACTGATCCAACAATGCCTGCAACTGATTTAGCTCATCCAGAAAAAGATAGACCTTTGAGTGTACAGGAGTATAAAAGGATTCAAGAGTTCCCTGATGACTGGAAATTATTTGGTGCGATTAAAGATAAATACCGTCAGATTGGAAATGCGGTTCCTGTAAGTTTGGGCTATGCAATTGGAAAACAAATAAAAAAACTGATAGAAGGTAAATCTCTTAAGATGCCACCAAAAGGTTTTGAGTTTTCTAGGTATCTGAATACTGATGATATTTCTTTTATGGAATTAATTGAGAAAAAGCGTAAGAAGTATCATGTTGGCGAATTGACATTATTTGACTAATTTGAAGTATTTTGGTAAATAAACCTCAATAATTCTAAAAAATACTTGACAAAGTTAAGAAAAAATGTAAAAATACTCTACAAGATATCCAGGAGGTGAACATGGATTCAAATAATAATCATATTATTCTTAATGAAGAATTAATGCGACTAGTTGTTTTTTCTATTTCCAAAGCCATTTCTGAAGACTTCCCTCAGTACCGTCATAATAATAAATTGGAAACAGATAATGGCGTCTCATTTATGAAAAGCAATTATATAAATGATAATTTAAGAAAAAATGTTGTAAGTAACTCAATTATATTAGGTCCATTTTCTCGTGGAGGCTGGAAAGGACGTGTTTTAGTTGATTTGGATAACAAGATAACTTATTCAATAATACGAAAGCAGACATTGGATTTTGCTATTAACCGTAAAAGAACAGTACCATATTACTTGCAATCAATTCTTTTTGTAGAAAATGGTGGTTTTTCTAGAAATTCAGAACCATTATTTGACTATGGACTCTATGATAATTATTTACCTTTTTCCGATGATGAGCTAATTGACGATTATAATAGTATTTTTAAAAATCAGCTTTCTGAAGCAGAAAAATACCGTCATTATGTTATTACATATGATATTTTGCAAAATGAAGTTTCAGATATTAAATTAATTTTCTTTGATAAGAACTTTGAAATAATAGAGTCAAGGTCATTAAAGGAATACTTAAAGCCTGATTTTGCGAGCTTGACTAATATGTTGAATAATGATGTTTGTTCAGTTCATGTGGCTGATAAGGTTGAAAATTTAATAAAAATAAGACCTAGTGTGAAACCTTTACTACGGGCATCGGAAAATGAAGCATGATTATCTTGAGGAAATAAATGAGTAATAAGTTTTTTAATGGAAATAAACTAAAAGTTGCACGCTTATTTAATGGAATATCGCTTACAGATCTCGCAAATAAAACAGGAATTAGCAAACAATTACTTTCTTTGTATGAGAATAAAAAAAATGTTCCTGATTATTCAAAGATGTTTCTGCTTGCTCAAAACTTAAACTTTCCAATAGACTATTTTTTTACTGAAGATACTTTTATTGCCCGTACAGATACTACATATTTTAGGTCTCAATCAACGGCTACTAAGAGAGAAAGAATCTCCCAGAGTGTTAAATTGGAACATGTTGCAGAAATATATGAGGTTTTAAATTACTATTTGGAGTTTCCGAGCTATAATGATCCCCAAATAGATTTTAAGGGGTATGATTCTGCTTTTGAGAATATATCAGGAGAAGCTGTTGACGAGATTGAAAATGTTACAGATAGGCTAAGAAATTGTTGGAATATCCCTAATGCTCCAATTATTAATTTGCAAAATTTACTCGAACAAAATGGTATTCTTGTAACTGGTTTTAAGACTGATGGAAATAAGATTGATGCTTTTAGTCAGAGAACTGTTATTGATGGACTTGATGTTTATATTATTGCTATAGATTTAGGAAAGCAATCTGACTGTCGTATTAGGTTTGATATGGCTCATGAACTTGGCCATATATTGTTGCATCCTTGGAGTGAGGATATTGAATCAATAAGCAAAGAAGAATTTAAAAATAGGGAAAGGCAGGCAAATATGTTTGCAAGTGCTTTGCTCCTTCCTCGTGAATCATTCAGTAGGGATTTGAAAAATTACCCGACAAGTCTAAAGTATTATCAGTTTTTAAAACAAAGATGGGGTGTTTCTATTCAGGCAATGATAATGAGGGCGTATCAATTGGAATACATAACTGAAAATCAATATCAATACTTAATGCGTCAGGTTTCAAGGAACGGATGGAGATTACATGAGCCAGGAGATTCTCAATACGATTTTGGTGAAAATATATTTCAAAATGCAATAAAAGTTCTATTTGATAATAAAATTTTTAATTCAACTACATTAATGATGATGTTTAAAGATAAAGGGGTATGTTTATATCCACAAACTATTGAAAAATTGTTACATCTTCCTGACGGAATGTTAAAGGATAATGTACAAAAAGATAATATAGATATTGCAATAAAAAATAATTAATTTTCAGCCTATCTCCTTAAGCCGCTCTATCTCGTCCCTGAGCACTGCGGCCTCCTCGAACTCCAGATTCTTTGCATGCTCCAGCATCTC
>CACYDA010000341.1 GCA_902773095.1 uncultured Lachnospiraceae bacterium
ATGCAACATCTCTTTGGTTTTTGCTGATCGGGGGATTGTTTTATACTGTAGGAGTTATTTTCTACGCTATCAAGAAAATCCGCTACTTCCATTCTGTCTGGCATCTGTTCACCATTGCCGGAAGTGTTTTCCACTATTTTTCTGTTTTACTGATGATTCTGCAGGAGTATTGAATTAAATTTAATTAACCATAAAATTAATTAGAATATTACAGGAGATGTAAGATGTATAATATTTTAGACTTATTTGCCGGAGTTGGCGGATTAAGTTATGGATTTTCGCAGATTCCTGAATTTAAAATCCTGGCTGCAAATGAGATTGAAAAAGATATTGCAAAAGCGTATTCACTAAATCATCCAGATGTACATATGATTAACTGCGATATAAACGATTTGACTGAAAATTTACTTAAAAAGACTTTAGACGAACAAACCATTGATATCGTTATCGGTGGACCACCTTGTCAGTCATATTCTACTGTTGGAAAAAGACGAATGGATGACAGAGCTAATCTCTTTCTGCAGTACAAAAGAATACTTGGCATTATCAAACCCAGGGCATTTGTTTTTGAAAATGTTGTAGGAATACTCAGTATGGATAAGGGAAGATTGTTTAAAAAGGTTCAGGCGGAATTTGAAGAGATAGGATACTCATTAAAATTCAATGTGTTAGATGCTGTTGATTATGGTGTTCCACAGCACAGAGAAAGAGTAATACTTGTTGGATTTCAAGGAAATAACCCTTTTGTATATCCTGAAGCGACACATGGAATAGGGAAAAAGCCTTATGTTACATTAAAGGATGCCATTGGAGATCTTCCCATATTAAAAAGTGGAGAAAAATCCACATGTTATGCAAAAGAAAAAGATAATGAATTTTTGTTTTTCGTCAGAAAAAACGATTCTCTCATCTTGACTGAGCATGTTGCGCCAAAAAATGGTGAGCATCTTATCCGGATCATGGAAGCACTGAAAGATGGACAATGCAAGGACGATTTACCTGAAGATATCCGTCCAAAGAGTGGATACGGAAATACATACGCAAAATTGTGGTGGAAAAAGCCTGCCACCACCATAACAAGAAATTTTGCTTGCCCATCCTCATCACGCTGCATCCATCCGAGAGATTCCAGAGCAATGACGATTCGGGAAGGAGCAAGACTGCAAAGCTTTCCCGATGATTACATATTCTATGGTTCTGACGGAATGAAAAGGCTGGAAATAGGCAATGCTGTCCCACCGCTGTTATCAAAGGCTATTGCACAGGAGATGCTCAATGCAATAAAAATGACCGGATAAACCGGTCATTTTTTACTTTCCTAATATTTTTTTAATTTTATCATGTTGATGGTGAAACTGCATTTTTCTCTGATGCCATTGAACGAAACCGAATGGGAGCAGAATGGTTGTACCACCATTTTTTGATCCATAGGACACTTCTTTTTTTCCAGCCTCTGCCGAAACCTTACATAAATCCTCAATACGATAGATAGCATCAATGTCATGTTCGCCCAGCTTATTGATATACCAGACAAATTCAGCCCATTCCTTTTTCTGTGATGCTGCTCCTGTCATAAATGACAGCTTTGAAATCTCATACATATTTTCCGAAAACCAATTTAAAAGATTCTCGTATAAAATCTTATTGTATCGCAGAAGAGTATCAGCATTCAAACTTTTATGTCTTTTTTGCACATTGAAATTTTTTGCATTACTTTTGTTGGAATATTTATCAATAATTTCGTTTGCATCTTCAGCACCAGACCAGTATAGTAATATTGCTTTCTTTACATCCTCCGGAATGTTTTTATGAAACTGTTTTTGGAAAACATCAATAAACGATTTTGCACCGACCAGATAGACCTGACCGCCAAGACTTTTCTTTATAGAGATATTAATGGTTTTGCCGCTGTTACAAACTATTTTCATATCGGTTTTGGATTTCGTAGAACGATTTCCAATAACGCTTTTAACATTTGTTTCATGAATGCCGCCGATGGTGATCAATTTTACTGTTTCCTCACCATTGCCTGTTCTGTAGAGTAAATCCTGTAAATAAGCAGGATGATTTTTTAGGTATTCGGCAACAGCACACTCATTTTTATGACCGGAATG
>CACYDA010000342.1 GCA_902773095.1 uncultured Lachnospiraceae bacterium
GGCTGCAACATTGATCATTTCATCCAATTTGTCAGGCTTATTAATTGTATATGGAAACTGCTGATGATCTGTTCTATAAAAAGGAGTAGGTTGCCAATCTAAATTGTAATATGATAACATATCATTCTTTTTTCCATTACTAAAATTTGCAAAACCTATATATAAAAATTTGGGCTCTCCATTAAAACAATAGAATTTGTAGTCAAAAATATGTTTTACTTTATCATCCTCCATATACTTCTCCGCTATTATTTTTCTAGGAATGTCCTTATACGGCCATTCACGACTATTATAATAATAATTATGTGACATTCCCGAGTACAATCCCGCCTTAACATTATTTATATTAAGATTAGACTTATCCGTACATATGCACATGCCTTCCCCTGAATTGTGGTTGCATTTTAATACAAACTGTTCTGGAAGACTGTTAAAATCAATTTCATCAGGAGAATTCCAAACTCCAAGTAACGGAATAATGTATTTTGATCCTATTTTATCTGCAACAAACTGTTTAACCAAGTACTTATCTACCATAATTGTATACTCTGGCTTATGATAGAATAACTTTAACCATTGCAATTTTTCATTAAATGTAACTGGGCTCACCAAATTAAGTTCTTTGCCTGTACTTGCTTTGTAGTATTTTTTTGTGTATTCTTCATCAGATAAATGCTGATATCTTCTTGTTTTTATATTAGAAGCAAAAGTATAACCTTTTGATAACAGTACTGATCTAAAAGCTATTTCTCTCATTCGCTTTTTAATTTCATTGCTCATTTATGAACTACTCTCCATTTTTAAATACATATTTTCCATTCTTGATGCTAAATTCTTTATATCATATCCAGCATTAATAATATCATTTACACAATCTGTTCTATTTTCTGTTTCCAGATTAACTACTGTTTTCGCCCATTTTGATGGATCTTCTTTTATTGATAATCTGATTACATTTTTTGTTATCTTAACTTCTTTTGTAATAGTATCAGATATCAAGCAAGGTAAACCAGAAGCTTCGGCTTCTAGTACTGCACCCGGAAAACCTTCATGAAATGATGGAAAAATGAAAACATCTGCCGCTTGAAGTAACTGTGGAACATCTTTTCTCTTTCCGAGTAATATTACATCTTCTCCTAATTCATGCTCTTTTATAAACGCTTCGATTCTCGCACGTTCTTCTCCTTCACCCACGAGAAATAATTTAATATTCTCTTCTCTTTGTTTTAATTCCATAAAAATCTTTAATAAGAAGAGATGATTTTTAACAGCAATTAAATTGCCCACATGTATGATAGCGATATTATCTCCGATATTTAGCTCAGCACGATATACATCCCTCTCATTTTCATTAAAGGCATATCTAGTTGCATCAATTCCATTCGGAAGAATGATCACTCTTCCAGAATCCAAAGCTTTTTTCCCAAATAAATGAGTCCCTGCCTCTTTTGAAACAGCAAAATAATCAGTTGCATATTTTTTTATCGGCATTTTAATAATATCCTTGAAAATTGTTGCCATAGATAGTGTTTTATTCGCTCCTCGTGAATGTGCAATCCTCACTGGAACACCTGCTAACATACCCCCTTTACAAAACAAGGTCGACCATTCATTTACATGCGAATGAATAATAGAATAACACCTTTTTTCCAAAAGAAATGCTTTGAACTCTTTAATTTTCAAATCAATTCTTAATGGATTAATTGGATCAGAGTAATATACCTTTCCACCAAAATCTCGTATTTCTGAATCGAATTCTCCTTCCTCAGTTCTATTAGTGTAAAAATCAAACTGCACTTTTTCACGATCAATATTTCGATATATATCCATCAATCGACTCTCTAATCCTGCTCGATTCATGCAGGTTACAATATGTAGTACTCTGATCATTTCAGCATATTACTCCTGGCATTCATTAACAATCAATCGATATTTTCCACTCGCAGAACGAGGTATTTCATCAACAAGTTTTACTATTACCCTCATATTTTCACCCAAACATTTTTTTGCTTCTTTAATTAATCTTTTCTCATAATCGAGGATAAAGTAATTTCTGTCAATTTGTAATAGAATCGTAATTTCATCCTTTGTCTTTTGATGAAACTGAGCATGAACTATCATTTTCGGTAAGCAATCTAACATAATA
>CACYDA010000343.1 GCA_902773095.1 uncultured Lachnospiraceae bacterium
TCCATCATTCCGACAACATCTTCGGATTACACCAGATTTAATATGGTCGTTAAGATTAATAATAATGGTGGTGTTGATAAAAAAGAATTGGATGGCCAGTATGAATATACAGTTTACATGGATAAATCCGGCGTAGGTAAATACGAAGATGATGTTACAATTGATATGGGTTGTGATGTTGAATATGTATTAAATGAAAAAGAAAGAGTTTCACAGATTAATTTGAGTTGTCTGTTACCACAGGGATTGGAAGGATTTGTTCCATGGAAACTTGTCATCAATAATAAGAAGAATCCGGAACAGAAATATGTATATTCAACATTTTCTGCCTTTGAAAGTAAAGAGGGTGTGAAAGATGTATATGTTCTTTGGGTATATCCGGCAACTGGTTTAACACTGAACTTTAAGAATATGATTGAAGAAAATGCAACTCCGGTTTATGATGCAGGATATAATATTCATACAATTTGTATGACATATAAAACATTCAATGGTTTATTTAGTAAAGAACCGTGTGGAGGTAACAGAGACGCAGCAAAAAGTACATATGGTATTGACCTTGGTACCGGAACAGGTTCAGAGAGAGTTCCTAAATCGATTAGCGATTTTAGAAATGAGGTTGATCTTCAATTTGATGAGGACTCAAGTCTGCTAAAGGTGAAGTACTTATTTGATAATAAGGATTATGCTTCGGCTAATATGACGTCAACAGCCGGAATTGATAAGAATCTGTCAATTGACATGATAGTAGTAGGTTTCTCTGATTCGCATCCTGAAATGGATTTCTGTAATATGGCAGCATTAAAGAACATGCAATATTTGTTAGATTCCGGTCATACAATGTTGTATTCACATGATAATTCGGGATATTTTTCATCTGTCAACTGGTATATTGATGGAGATAAAACCAGAGCATCTGGTGCAGGTTCTCTTTGGGGAAGATATTCAACTTCATTCTTTAGACAGACGCTTGGTATGGATCAATATGGGTTAATGAACGGTGGTCCGGTGGAAGATTTGCCTGTTGAATATACGAATGCAAGACTTTATGTGAATCCTTCAAAAGCAAATGAAGAATCGTTCAGAGGACTTACTGAGAATTTGACTTTCCATTATACAACCGGTTCTAAAGATAAGCAGTATTCGAACACTTTGCATGGAACAACTGCAAATAACTATGGTGACTGGTGTCATACGAATATGGTTATGAAGGTGAACAGAGGTCAGATTACGGAATACCCGTTCCTATTAAAAGAGCAGATGCCTACGACTGTAACACATAGTCAGTATAACACGGTATCACTTGAAGATCCTGACCTTACTGTCTGGTATACACTGGATATTGCTGACAATAGCAGATCACATGGTAACAATTCGGTGCTTTATAAGTTTACAAAAGGTGATGGTGCTAATAATTACTATATTTATTCAAAAGGTAATATCACATATACAGGTTCTGGTCATACATCAGGTCAGACGATTGAGGAAAAACAATTGTTTATTAACACAGTGATCGCAGCATTGAAAGTTGGTAACTTCCCGCCTACAGTTACAATGAAAAATGGTGTGGAAGAAGGAGGCACATACTATTATAATTACTATACAGGTTCTACAGGTGTTAATGTAACATTTAACCCTCTTGATTATGATTATAAAGATGGTCAGTTGGCATTTTCTAATCTTAAGATTTATGTGAATTTGGATGAAGCATCTGGTTATAATGATGCAAATGACATCTTATTAAATGATAATGTTTTACTTACATCGTTAGTGAGTGATACATCCGGAAATGCAATTATACTTGACCATTCAGATTTGCTGAACAGACAGGATCGAACATTTAGGTTTACAACAGCGAATATTAATTCGATTAATGCTAGAATAGCTGCTAAAAAACCTGGTAAGACAATTTACGATTATGAAATTGTGGTTGAAGTAAGTGACCATGGTTTACGTAAATCTAAAAATCCAATTCCTGCAAAGGGTAGTGCATCGTTCAAATTGAGAGAGTCATCTGCTCCTGAAACAAAATATTTCGACTTGAATTAGTGGTTGGTGTTATTCTGATTAACCTGTTATCTACATAGTTTAATACGAAATGAAATAGAAAATATGTCAACATAGTTTTGATTATGTTGGCATATTTTTTTGATTTATGAAATCGCATAAGGAAGATTTCATCTGCTTCGGATACAGGGCGGCGTAACGAGTAAGAAGGAAGGTACAGAATAATTATCATAAATAATAAAAAATGACTTGACATTATGTAATATGTTAAGTATTATATAATATAAGTGATAAATATGAAGCGTCTAAGAAGGATAGAAGAGTATTCATATTTATTATTATTTGCAACTAACATAACACGAAACAGTTTTTTGTAATCAACTGAATAGATTAATGAGAAAGGATAGTGATATTCATCTATTGTAGTATTAAAAGTGCGGGAATATTGGGAATTGAGCCTTACATTGTTAATATTGAAGCTGATATTTCAAATGGTTTGCCATATTTTAATATGGTAGGTCTCTTAGCATCAGAGGTTCGTGAGGCACGAGAAAGGGTGAGGAGTGCTTTAAAGAATATCAATCAGGCAATTCCAATGGGGAGAGTTGTCATTAACCTTTCACCCGCTGATTTGAGGAAGGAAGGTACCGGATTTGATCTACCAATCGCAATTGCATTACTATGTACTATGCATCAATTCAATGAGGGGATATTTGATGATACATTAGTAATCGGTGAGCTGGGTCTTGATGGTGAGATTAAACCGGTAAAAGGAATATTGCCCATAGTGAATATGGCAAAGAAAAATGGAATATACAAATTTGTGATTCCATATGATAATCAGAATGAGGGGAAGCTTATTGATGGTGTAAAGATCGTTTCGTTCAGGCATTTGAAAGAAGTTGTCAATTATTACTGTAATGGAGATACCATTACAGATGATTTGGAGACATGTAGTGAACAATGTTATAATAAGGGTGAAGTATTATCAGACAGTGATGATTATTCTCAAATTTATGGACAGGAATCTGTTAAGCGGGCTGTCGTGATTGCTGTTTCAGGGTTTCATAATTTATTAATGGTTGGTCCACCCGGAGTAGGAAAATCAATGCTTGCATCGAGAATTCCATCAGTAATGCCGTTAATGTCTATGGATGAGAGAATAGAAGTATCAGGAATACATAGTATTTGTGGGCTGTTAGATGGTGGAAGGCTGGTTGAAAAGAGACCATTCTCATCGCCACATCACACTATTACGAGTGCAGGTTTGATTGGTGGAGGACGTATACCAAGGCCGGGAGAGATTACGATTGCACACAAAGGAGTATTATTTTTGGATGAATTACCGGAATTTCATCCGAATGTAATCGATGCTCTCAGACAGCCTTTAGAGGAAGGTGTGGTAAAAATTTTTCGAACAGGAGGGAGTTACGTGTTTCCTGCTGACTGCCTGTTTGTTGCGGCGATGAATCCATGCAGGTGTGGCTATTATCCTGACAGAAATCGATGCAACTGTTCTGAAACAGATGTGAAAAGATATTTGTCCAGGATTAGTGGTCCGATTCTTGACAGATTTGATTTAAGTATTCAAGTTCCCCGTGTATCATTAGAAAACATGTATGATTCAGGAGATAAAAAGGGATTGTTGAAGAATCATTTGACATCAAAAGAGATGAAAATGATGATAAGTCGAGCGATGGAAGTGCAAAGGGAGAGACAGGGATGCACAAAAAATGGAAAACTATCGATCGATGAAATTAGAAAATATTGTACGATTGATGTTGAGTGTAGTGACTTCATGAAGGAGGCATACGAAAAACTGAATATGAGCATGAGAGGATATCATAAAGTATTAAAGGTATCCAGAACAATTGCTGATCTGGATGGAAAGGAGACGATTGGCATAGACCATTTATCAGAGGCGTTGGCATATCGTTTAGGATAAGAGATATATGCTTGTTCAGTAAAGGAATGTAATGGAACGAAATTGAAATAGGCTGCCGCAATCCCATTTGCTTTAGACAATGGGTAGTTCACCAAAGTAAGAGAAAATGTAGAAAAGGAAAGGAAGGATAAGAACTGAATAGTGAGTTATTCTGGTTGTGGCTGTGTAATATAAATGAGATTGGAAATGCAACCATAAGGGGATTGCTAAAAGTATTTGCTACACCACAGGAAATCTATTATGCAAATGAAAAGGTATTAGAGAATACAATTAAGAATAATAGCAAAATCAATGATAAAGTGTTGGATTACATTATTAATTCAAGAAATATGGATGAGATAAAAAGAAAAAAGGAGTATATGGATAAAAAGGGAGTACACTTTTTCAGCATCGAACATCAATATTTTCCTGAAAAACTGAAAAATATCCAAGATTATCCATATGGTTTATTTACAAGGGGAAAGGTGACTGATATTTCTAAGTACTTGGTAAAGATGAGTGTAGCAGTTGTAGGAGCCAGAAATTGCACGGCTTATGGAAGAAAAATGGCACATGATATCAGTTTTGAACTGGCGATGAATCGTGTCAATATTATTAGCGGTATGGCAAGGGGAATTGATAAGGAATGTCATTTAGGAGCATTAGATGCCGGTGGGATGACATTTGCAGTTTTGGGAAATGGTGTTGATCAATGTTATCCAAGAGAGAATATTGAATTATATGAGAATATTTTGGATAATGGAGCATTAATTTCAGAGTATCCCCCTGGGAGAAATCCATTTGCATGGCAGTTTCCTATGAGAAACCGGATCATCAGTGGGTTATCAGATAAGATACTGGTAGTAGAAGCCAGAGAAAATAGTGGTTCATTAATCACTGTGGAGCATGGACTGGAACAGGGGAAAGATATCTATGTGATACCGGGTAAGATTACAGATGAACTGAGCAAGGGGTGTAATCGTTTAATAAAAGAAGGAGCAGGTGTAATTACATCTTTAGACCATTTACTGGAAGATTTTGAGTTGGATGGGGAGTTGGCGAGTGATAAAAAATGCAAAAAAAATAAAAATAAAAATTATGTGCTTGCAAAAGATTTAGAATTGTTATATAGTTGTGTAGATTATTTTCCGAAGAGTATCAGTCAGATTGTGCAAGAGACTGGTATGGATACTTTGGAAGTCTGCAGGAATATTGTCAGACTGCAGATGATGGGGCTCGTTTCGGAACCATCAAAGAATCATTATGTAAAGACTTGATTTTTCAAAAAACAAGATTAACATATATATAATGAAATAATATTTTAGAAAAGGGGACTCAAAAATGTCGAAGTATTTAGTGATAGTCGAATCACCTGCTAAAGTAAAAACTATTAAGAAATTTCTAGGTTCAAATTATAGCGTAGTGGCATCAAATGGTCATATTAGGGATTTGCCAAAGAGTACAATGGGCGTGGATGTTGAACATGATTATGAACCAAAGTATATTACGATAAGAGGAAAGGGAGAGAAGGTTGCTGAGCTTAGAAAAGAAGCTAAGAAAGCGGATAAAGTATTTCTTGCAACTGACCCTGATCGTGAGGGAGAAGCAATTTCATGGCATTTGGCTGCAGCTCTTAAATTAGATGAAAAAAAGATGTCAAGAATTACATTTAATGAAATTACGAAGAGCGCAGTGAAAGCGGCTTTGAAGGCACCAAGAGAGATTGATATGAATCTCGTTGATGCACAACAGACAAGGCGTATACTTGACAGAATGGTGGGATATTCCATCAGTCCTGTTCTATGGCAGAAGGTGAAAAGAGGGCTCAGTGCAGGAAGAGTACAGTCAGTTGCCTTGAGGATTATCTGCGACAGAGAAGAGGAAATCAATGCTTTTGTACCGGAAGAGTATTGGACATTGGAAGTGGATTTAATTCCGGAAGGCAATAAAAAACCAATCACTGCAAAACTTTCTTCTTACAAAGATAATAAATTAGAAATAAAAAGCCATGAAGAAATGGACAAAATTCTTGAACAATTAAATGATGCAAGCTATGTTGTTAAATCAATCAAAAAGGGAGAGCGTATTAAGAAAGCACCATTACCTTTTACAACCAGTACTTTGCAGCAGGAAGCATCCAAGCAGCTTAATTTTTCAACACAGAAGACGATGAGGATTGCACAACAGTTGTATGAAGGAATTGATCTGAAAGGAAATGGAACAGTTGGTTTGATTTCTTATTTAAGAACTGATTCAACACGTATTTCGGATGAAGCTGACAATATGGCTAAAGAATATATTCTTCATCATTATGGTGAAAAGTATTTATCAAAACAAGAAACAAAACAGAAGAATGAAGGAAAGATTCAAGATGCGCATGAGGCGATACGACCGACCAATATAGAATTTACTCCTGTAAAGATCAAGGATGATTTATCGCGTGATCAATATCGTTTGTATCAGCTGATTTGGAAAAGATTTGTTGCCAGTCGTATGGAGCATGCGAGATACGAAACTACATCAATCAAGATACAGGCAAATGATTATACATTTACCTGTTCAGCGTCAAAACTGGATTTTGATGGTTTTATGTCAGTTTATGCGGAGGATGATGATGAGAAGGAGGAGAAGAAGAACAATGTTCTGGTAAAAAATATTGATATGGATTCAAAACTACAGTGCGTAAGTATGGAACCAAAACAACATTTTACACAGTCTCTGCCTCATTACACGGAAGCATCTCTGGTAAAAGCTTTAGAGGAACTGGGAATTGGAAGACCGAGTACGTATGCACCTACTATTTCAACAATCATAGCCAGAAGATATATCACAAAAGAGAATAAAAATCTTTATGTAACAGAACTTGGTGAAATCGTAAATGAAATAATGAAAACAGCGTTTCCTGTTATTGTAGATTCCAGTTTTACTGCTAATTTGGAATCACTGTTAGACAGTGTTGGTTCGGGTGATGTTCAATGGAAAACGGTTGTTAGAAATTTCTATCCTGATCTGGATGAGGCAGTGAAGAATGCGAATCAAACACTGGAAAAGATTAAGATTGAAGATGAGGTTACTGATGTAATATGTGAACAATGTGGTAAAAATATGGTCATTAAGTATGGACCTCATGGAAAGTTTCTTGCATGTCCGGGATTTCCTGAATGTAGATTTACAAAGCCATACTATGAAAAGACAGGAATAAAATGTCCAAAATGTAGTGGTGAACTTGTTATTAAGAAGACAAAGAAAGGCAGAAAATATTTTGGCTGTGAGAATAATCCGGAATGTGATTTTATGTCATGGCAGAAACCACTGGAACAAAAATGTCCTAAATGTAATGAGTATATGGTACAAAAAGGAAATAAGGCAGTTTGTTCTAACGAGACTTGTGGCTATTCTATGAGTATAGAAAATGACGTTACGTTAGCATAAGCATAAGATAAGGCAGAAGGAAAGACAGAAGAATGAGCATTCAGTTGTTAGATAAGATAAGAAAAATTAACAAATTACTTCACAATAGTGAATCAGGAATCTTTGTGTTTAGTGATATTTGTAAAGTAATCAGTGATGTACTTGAATCAAATGCATTAGTGATCAGCAAGTCTGGGAAGATCTTAGGGATTGGTATCAATCAAGAGATTGCCAAGCTTGAAGAATTGATTGGCAGTAAAGTTGGAGAGTATATCGAAGAGTCTTTAAATGAACGATTACTGGAAATATTGTCAACGAAGGAAAATGTGTATCTGGTTACACTAGGATTTGAAAATGAAATGAGTGGAAAATATCAGGCAATGATTACTCCTATTGAAATAGCCGGGAACAGGCTGGGAACATTGTTTATTTACAGAGATCATCTGCCATATGAGATTGATGATATTATTCTTTGCGAGTATGCAAATACAGTAGTGGGTCTTGAGATGGTACGTTCTATTAGTGAAGAAAATGACAGAGACAAAAGAAATAAACAGACAATTGAAGGGGCAATTAGTTCCATGTCGTTATCTGAAAGAAAAGCGATTAAAGTGATACTGGAAAAATTAGAAGGGAATGAAGGAATTGTAGTCGCTAGTCGTATCGCAGCAGAATCGGATATCACAAGGTCAGTTATTGTCAATGCACTGAGAAAATTCGAGAGTGCAGGAATCATTTATACACATTCTAATGGAATGAAAGGCACTTATATCAAGGTTTTAAAAGAAGGTGTATATCGACAATTAGTGTAAATTTATATTGCATAAAAACAATAAAATTAGTAGAATAGAAACAGGTTGTAAGGCAGGCTTTACATTCTGTTTTGAAATGTTAAAATCCCTAAAATAGATCTGGCACCAGCCGCACCTGTTTTAGGGATTTGTATTTTGTATTGAAAGGAAATGGAGTACGTGGCAGAAAAGAAATATAATGTTCTGATTGTTGATGATTCCTCTTTTATGAGAAGAGTGATATCAGGTATCATCAAGAGTAATGGTGAAATTGGGATAATAGATACAGCGGCAGATGGCATTGAAGCCTTGAACATGATCAATGATGACATTGAAAAATATGATATCGTTCTTTTAGATGTGAATATGCCAAAAATGAATGGTTTACAGGTTCTTAATCATATTGAGAAAAACAAGATAAAATGTAAAGTGATTATGGTGAGTGTTCTTGTTGAGGAGGGAGCAAAGGAAACAATTCTTGCCCTGGAAGCAGGAGCTGTGGATTTTGTATTAAAACCAACAGGAATAGAAGGAGACACAGCTTCAGATTTTGAAAAGAGACTAATTATTGCAATTGATGAAGTGATTCATTATTCAGGAAAGCGGAAGAAAGCTTTCACTAGTGAAACAGCTGTTTTGCATAATAAGATAGAAACAAAAAGCCGAGATCGTTTATTGAATAAATTAATTGTGATTGCCAGTTCTACCGGTGGTCCCAAAACGCTCAAAGATATTATTCCAAAATTGCCCAAAGAAATTGATGCACCGATTGTATTGATACAGCATATGCCGGCTGGTTTTACTACGTCTTTAGCTGACAGGCTTGATGAACTTTGTGACATTCATGTTAAAGAAGCAGAAGATGGTGAGGTACTAAAGAAAGGAAATGTTTATATAGCACCTGGTAGCAGGCAACTGAGAATTATGAAAGATCTCTCGGGAAAAAACAGATTCAGTGTGAAGGATGAGGGAGCAGTCGGGGTATTAAATCCCTGTGCGGATATCACATTTAAGTCAATTGCAAAGACGGGATATGATGATATTACCTGTGTTGTGTTAACTGGTATGGGGTCAGATGGAAAAATAGGGATAGAGTACTTGAACGGTTATAAGGATACTTATGTAATTGCACAAGAAATGTCGACTTGTGTAGTATATGGAATGCCAAGAGCAGTTATTAATGCCAAAATGGCAGATCGCATTTTAGGACTTGACGATATTGCAGAAGAAATTCTAAATAGAGTGGGGGTGCAAGAACATGGATGTTAGCCAGTATCTGGATATTTTTATTGATGAAACAAAAGAGCATTTGCAAAATTTGAATGAACAGATATTAATTATTGAAAAAGATCCTGACAATGCAGATACAATCAATGAGATTTTTAGAGCAGCGCATTCTCTTAAGGGTATGGCAGGCACAATGGAATACAAAAGAATGCAAAAATTGACACATCAAATGGAAAATGTGTTTTCCGAAATCAGAACAGGAAATATGAAAGTGGAACCATCACTAGTAGATATCTTGTTTCATTGCCTTGATGCGCTTGAGAATTATCTTGAGATTATATCTGAGACAGGGCAGGAAGGAGATAATGATTATCAGGAATTACTAGATGAACTGGCTTTTGTATTGAGTGGAAACGAGAAAAAAAAAGATAAAACACAAGAGTCAGATCAATCAAAAACAAAAAAAATCTCAGAAGTAAAAGACGAAGAAAAACAAAAGGAAGTGATTTTGCCATACCAACAATTTGTTTTTTCTGAGGATGAACAACAAATGATGGAAGAAGCATTTGCAAATCATCTTAATGCTTATGTGTTTACTGTTTATATTGAAGAGACTTGTTTGTTAAAATCTGCCAGAGCATTTCTTGTCATAAAAAATGTTTCTTCCTTGGGAAAGATTATTAAAACAAATCCATCGTCTCAAGAGATTGAAGATGAAAAATTTGATTTGAATTTCAGTTTAGCAGTGATTTCAAAGGAGCCTTTTGAAAAAATACAAAAAGTGGTAAAAAAAGTTTCAGAGATCAAAGATGTAGTGGGGGAGAAATTTGATTTCATTCCACAAAATAATCTGAATGATGTCAAAACAAAAGTGAACAGCCATTCTGTGGTCGGTGCTGTTGGAAGTGATGGTGTTGTTAATAAAATTGAAAATCAGAATGATAAAAAGAACAAAAAATCAGGAAACAACATAAAAGGCAGTAACGCCGATGAAAAGACCAGAAATCATTTCAATGATGATAATAAAGAGAAAAAAAAGAGTTTGAAAAAACATACTGTTGGAAGATCTGTACGAGTGGATATTGAAAAACTGGATGTACTGATGAATCTTGTAAGTGAGTTAATCATTGTTAAGAATGGACTTGCTTCCCAAAAGACGAAAAATATAGTCACAGATTTAAACTTATTCAATGAACAGATTGAGTATTTAGAGAGGGTAACAACAGGAATCAGAGAATCAGTCATGAATGTTCGTATGATGCCTATTGAAACAGTAACACAGAAATTTCCAAGAATGATAAGAGATTTGGCAAAAAAACTTGGAAAAGATATGGAATTGTATATTTCGGGAGAAGATACAGAACTAGACAGGACTGTGATTGACGAAATAGGCGATCCAATTATGCATCTGCTTAGAAATTCCGCTGATCATGGTCTTGAAAAACCTGAGATTAGAATACAAAGAGGAAAACCAAAAACGGGTACCATTCGACTGGATGCTTATCAGGACGGTAATAATGTAGTGATAGAAGTAAGCGATGATGGTAACGGAATTGATATAGAAGCCATCAAAAGTAAGGCAATTGAAAAAGGAAGTATCACTACACAAGAGGCTTTAATCATGTCTGAAAAGGAAGCAATCAATTTGCTCTTTACGCCTAGTTTTTCTACTGCAAAGGTTGTATCAGATATTTCCGGAAGAGGTGTAGGTCTTGACGTAGTAAAGACAAAGATTGAATCTCTCGGTGGAGAAATCGATGTGAGAACAAAGCTAGGGGAAGGAAGTACATTTATTATCAGGCTGCCATTAACATTAGCGATTATACAGGCGCTTATGGTTGAGATTGGTAATGAAAAATATGCCATATCTCTCGCAAATATTCAAACAATCGAAAGTATTCAAAAGAATGATATTAAAAGTATTCAAGGGAAAGAAATTGTGAGTATCAGAGAAAAGATAATTCCTCTCATCAGGTTGTCTGAGCTGCTTGGTATTCATGGGAAAACAGATGATGAGGATATAACGGTAATCATCGGAAAAAAAGGTGATAAATCAGCAGGATTCATTGTCGACCATTTGATAGGGCAACAGGAGATTGTTATAAAATCATTGGGAAAATACATGAATCATATCAGCAGGATCATAGGTGGGGCAACTATATTAGGGGATGGAGAAGTTGCTCTTATTCTGGATATAATCCATTACTGTGATGGTGGTGAAAATTGATGAAAAAGACGAGTTCCATGAAAAAAAGCATTAATACTGAACAAGAAATTAGTAATAAAAAAGACGCGGAGAATCAATATATGAGTGATAAACAAAAAAGAAATGAGAATCAAAAAAGAAATGAGAATCAAAAAAGAAATGAGAATCAAAATGAGAAGGAATCAGATGGTTTAGAATCGGTTCGTGTGGAGAGTGAAAAGGAAAAACGACAGTATGTGGCATTAAATATAGGTCAGGAACAGTATGGAATTGATATTAATTATGTAGAAAGTATCATAAAAATGCAGAGAATAACGAGGGTACCGCAATCTCTTAGTTATATTAAAGGTGTGATTAATCTTCGAGGAGAAGTCATTCCGGTGATGAGTCTGCGAAAAAGATTCGAAATGGATGAAATACCGTATGATCGGAAAACCAGGATTATTATTGTGAAAGTGGTGGAGCAGGCTTCTATTGGAATTATTGTTGATGGAGTACGAGAAGTGATCAGTCTCTATGATCATGAAATAGACAGACTTACGACAGGGGAAGAGGGAAAATACGCAAAGTATATTGTTGGTGTAGGAAGAGTAAATCATAGTGATGTTCTATTGTCATTATTAAACATTATCAATGTCATTGGAATTGATATCACTGATAAAGATTAGAAAATATTGACAGAGAAAAGGAAATAAGAAAATGTTAATAGAGAAAGGAAGTAAGATTGGAATTACAGTTTGTTCAAATGGACAGCAGAAAACAAATGTAGAAAAAATCAAGTCACTTCTTGAAGTGATTAGGACGATTGGTTATGAACCGGTATGCACAGAATATATGTATGAGGAAACTTCCTATTTTAGCGGAACAGGAAAGCAGAGAGCAGAAGTTCTCATGAAAATGTATAAAGACAATGATATCAAAGCGATTTTTGATATTTCAGGTGGAGATATCGCAAATGAGCTATTGGATTATATTGATTTTGATGTGATAAAGAATAATCCTAAACCATTTTTTGGATACAGTGATCTGACCTGCATTATCAATGCAATATACAGTAAAACAGGAAATGTATCAGGGTTATATCAAATTCGGAATTTAATTTATGATGATTTTGAAATGCAACAAAAAAATTTTGCATCAGAGTTTTTGAAAGAGTCCGGTAAACTGAGTGATATACGTTACTATTTTATTCAGGAAAGCTATATGGAAGGAATCGTGATTGGAGGAAACATAAGATGTTTTCTAAAATTGGCAGGAACGAAGTGGATGCCGGATTTTGAAAATAAAATTTTATTACTTGAGGCATTGAATTCCACTTCACCTCAGGTGATGACATATCTCTGCCAATTAAAACAGATGGGGGTATTTGAAAAAATTGCAGGAGTTTTATTGGGGACATTCACAAAATTGGATCATGAGATATTTGTTCCGTCAGTAGAAGAATTGGTACAGCTTGTTGCCGGAAAGGATATCCCTATTGCAAGAACGATGGAAATCGGTCATGGTGCTGATGCCAAGTGCATCTATATCGGCCGGTACCAAAAGTTTCAGAAAGAATAAGTTTTTTTCTTATTTCATGGAATGATTTTTTGATTCATTTTATATAATGGTATAAAAGAAACAGACAGGAGCAATTGTCTATGAAAGAAAAATTAACATCCATGATCGCAATGATCGCATTGATGATTCTTTGTTTTGCAGTCGGACGTGGTGCGGCAGTGGCAGTAGCGGAATATACATCAGGGAAAGTGGTTGGATCGAAATATAATGAATCAAACTGGGGACTAAGTTTTAGGAGTAACGGACAGCCCCCTGTTGGCAATGAGTCAAAAGATGAATTGAAAAGCAAAAATGCATACTATGTGGGTGATACAAACAAGAATATCATTTATATTACATTTGATGCCGGTTATGAAAATGGTAATATGGATAAAATTCTTGAGGCATTAAAGAAACATAAGGTAATTGCTACATTTTTTGTGGTTGGTAATTTTGTAGATCAAAATCGTGAACTTGTTAAAAAGATGACAGATGAGGGACACAATATAGCGAATCATTCTTACTCACATCCGGATATGTCAGGGATGGACAGAGCATCCTTCGAGAAGGAACTAAAAAGGCTAGAGGATGCCTATAGGGATATTACGGGAAAGGAAATTGTCAAGTTATACAGACCTCCAATGGGAAAATATAGTGATACGAGTCTTTCGTATGCGAGTGATATGGGATATAAAACGATTTTCTGGAGCCTTGCTTATGTGGACTGGTATCAGGATCAGCAGCCAACAAAGGAAGAGGCTTTCGATAAATTGTTATCAAGAGTTCATCCTGGTGCAATCGTTCTTTTACATAGCACATCATCTACCAATGCAGAAATATTAGATGAGTTACTTACTAAATGGGAAGAGATGGGATATGAATTTGGCGATTTGTCCCTGATAGAATAAATGATGGGATTGAAATTTATGAAGTATGTAGTATAATGGAATACCGAATCATTAATTCCCATAAGTTAATTGGATGAAAGAAAGGTAGAAATACAATGGATCAAAAGGGTACAACAAATAAAAAAACAATTCGATATACAATAGCCGGGATTATTGCACTGGTTGTTGTATCAATGATAATGCTGATGGTTCATGGCCAGAGTTCCAAGAATCAGAAAAAAGCAGACTTGGCACAGAAAAACACATCTGAGGTGATCAGTGTCAATGATGAAGAACAATTGAAAAGTAAAGAAAATACGACCGTAGAAAGTAAGAAAGAAGAAAAAGAAAGTGAATTTGAAACTGAGGCAGAAAGCAGCGAGATGGCAGTTGATGAGAATGCCAAATCAGAGGATGAATCAGAAGATAAAAACACAAAAGAAAATGAAGAGAACGCAAGTGATACAAATGATTTAGAAAAAGATACTAATGATGAGAGCTGCAATCCTGAGGATGAAGAACGTAAAGATTGGAACGAAGAGCAGGAGTCGTATACCAGTCAACCGTCTTCGTACCATGTGGATGCAAGTGGAAAAGTAGTAGTCATTGATGCCGGACATCAAAGATATGGGAATAATGATAAAGAGCCTTTAGGTCCGGGGTCTTCTGAAATGAAAGCAAAAGTTTCAAGTGGAACAGCTGGTGTGAGTTCAGGACTTGCTGAGTATGAGCTTAATCTGATTGTTGCAGAAAAACTAAGAGACGAGCTTGAAGGCAGGGGTTATACTGTTATCATGACAAGAGAAACGCATGATATTAATATCAGTAATAAAGAAAGAGCAGATATTGCAAACAATGCCGGAGCAGATGCTTTTGTCAGAATACATGCAGATGGATCTGAAAATCAGAATGCAGTAGGAATGATGACAATATGCCCTACTCCCAACAATCCATATTGTAGTAATATATATACATCAAGCAGACAGTTGTCCGGTGACATTTTGCAAGAAATGGTAAGTGCAACAGGCGCGAACAGCAGAGGTGTCTGGGAAACAGATACAATGAGTGGGATTAACTGGGCACAAGTACCGGTAACCATTATTGAGATGGGTTTCATGTCTAATCCACAGGAAGATTTAAAAATGGCCACAGATAGTTATCAGAATCAGATTGTAACAGGAATTGCAAATGGTATTGACAGATATTTTTCGTCGTAGTACCTGAAACTTTGTTCTTGACAAAGATTTTTAAAAGGTTATACTTAGTAATTGAGAAAATATAGAAATTTTATAAGAAAGGATAGATGTAAGCTGTTTGATGATGTGTATTAAACTCATAAAACAGTAGGATGCATGGGTAGAAAAATGACAAAAATTGATATCATTTCAGGATTTTTAGGAGCCGGTAAGACAACACTTATTAAGAAATTGTTATCAGAAGCATTAAGTGGGGAAAAGTTAGTTTTAATCGAAAATGAATTTGGAGAAATAGGAATAGATGGTGGCTTTTTGAAAGATGCAGGTGTGCAGATTACAGAAATGAATTCCGGTTGTATCTGTTGCTCACTTGTAGGTGATTTTGGAACTGCATTAAAAGAAGTCATTGAAACATATGCACCAGACAGAATTATTATTGAACCATCAGGAGTCGGAAAACTATCAGATGTGATTAAAGCAGTAAATAAAGTGATGGAAGAAGAGGGTGCGGATATTGTTCTTAACAGCACAACAGCAGTTGTTGATGGAATGAAAACAAAGATGTATATGAAGAACTTTGGAGAGTTTTTTAATAATCAGGTTGAGAGTGCAGGAACAATTGTAATCAGTCGTACACAGAAATTGCCTGAAAGTAAACTTGCAGAGTGTGTTGCATTATTAAAAGAGCATAATAGTAATGCAGCAGTGATCACAACACCTTGGGATGATATCACTGGTGAAATTATTCTTTCAGCAATCGAAAAATCAGGTTCACTTGCTGATGAACTTCTTGCAGAAGAAGAAATTTGTCCGGAGTGTGGTCATCATCATGCACACGGAGAGGAACATCACCATGACCATGAAGAAGAACATGAGCATCATCACCATGACCATGAGGAAGAGCATGAGCATCATCACCATGACCACGAGGAAGGACATGAGCATCATCACCATCATCACGAAGAAGAGCATGAACATCATGATCATGAGTGTGGTTGTGGACATCATCATGAGCACGATTGTGGACATGAACACCATCACCATCATCATGCAGATGATGTGTTTACAAGCTGGGGAATTGAGACACCTAGAAAGTATACAGAAGATGAAGTAAAGAATGCTCTTGAAAAATTAGCGAATACAGAAGAATATGGCGTGATTCTAAGGGCAAAAGGAATGCTCCCTAATGTGAATGGCGAGTGGATTTACTTTGATCTTGTTCCGGGTGAATATGAACTTAGAAAAGGTACACCGGATTATACAGGACGTATTTGCGTCATAGGCACCAATCCTGATGAGAACAGATTAAAAGAATTGTTCTGTCTTGCATAAAATGAATCATAAATGATAAATTTAAGAATGCTGTGTTTGGCACTGTTAATACAGCATGATAGGAAAACACAGTGCAGGAATGAGGAAAAATATGGCTGCAAATAGAGAGGTTCCGGTATATCTTTTTACAGGATTACTTGAGAGTGGAAAGACAAGCTTTATCAGAGATACATTGAATGACAGGGGATTCCACAAAGGAGAGAAAACTCTTGTCGTATTATGCGAGGAAGGAATAGAGGAATTTGATGAAGCTGAACTGGCAAAAAGGAATATTTTCTTTGAAAAAATAGAAGAAAAAGATAATTTTAATGAGAAGTTTTTTAGAAAATGTGATGAGTTTTATCAACCTGAGCGCGTTATGATCGAGTATAATGGTATGTGGGAACTTTCATCTGTAAATGACGAAGTATTTCCAAAGGACTGGGTGATGGCACAGATCATCTCCTTTGTGGATGCTACGACATTTGAGATGTATTGGGCTAATATGCGTTCGCTCATGATTGAACAGTTATCGCATTCGGATATGGTAATCATGAATCGCTGTACAGATCAGACGAAGAGAAGTGATTTTAGAAGATGCGTGAAACTATTTAATAAAAAAGCACAGGTAGGATATGAAGCTGCGGTAGGTTTTGAGGATGCCCTTAAGGAGGAAGAATTACCATTTGATCTTAATGCGGATGTCATAGAAATTGAAGATGATGATTATGGCATTTGGTATATGGATGCCATGGAAAATCCTAAAAAATATGATGGAAAGACTGTCAAATTTAATGCATTAGTCTATAATCCGCCAAAATCATCAGGTAACAGTTTTGTACCTGGCAGATTTGCGATGACGTGCTGTGCAGATGATATTGCTTTCATGGGGATGCTTTGCAAATGCGTAAAAGGTGTTGAAGCACATTATCAGGATAAAGAATGGATTACCATAACAGCAAAGGTTAAGAGAGAATTTTTAAGAGAATATAGAGGAAAAGGTCCGGTGTTATATTTGCTCAGTTCAAGTAAGGCACAAAAGCCGGAGGATGATTTGGTATACTTCTAAAGAGTAGTTTCATCGTAAAAATTGAACAAAAATGTGAACTACGTTGTGAAGGTTGATTAGGATTAGTAAAGAGCAGTATCCGATTTTTGGATGCTGCTCTTTTCAATCATTGATTATTGATATAATGATGCGGTGATAAAAAATCTGCCTTTCTTTGTGCTGCGGATTGTATCGCCAAAGATAAATCTTCCGAAACCACGAACGGTAATGGTATCATCAGGTTTTACTGTATAACTGTTGTTCTCCGTAAGTCGGCCATTTACAAACACCTTTTTTTCACGGATGATTAGTTGTGCCTGGCTTCGTGAATACTTACATATTTCCCCGATCACGGCATCCAGTCTTAAAGAAGCAACATTAAATTCATATGGAACCAAATGAATACAAGACTGATCGGGAATATGCCGGGCAGTCTGACATTTTACAGAAGTATGTTTGATTTTAGTGAGATTTTCGAGTATAAAATCAGTTATGGAATTGAAACAAAAGACGAATGCTTCATTGTCATTGACAATGATATCGCCAATGACTTCACGTTTAATGCCGAGATGAACCAGTGCACCGAGAAAATCCCGATGGGTCAGTTCATCAGAAAACTTCTTAAGTGTTGGTGTGATATGAATACAATCAATGGGGTATGGCGTACCAAGACTGCCGAAACGGATGATTTTTCTTTCACAAAAATCAGCTCCGCCAAATAATTCAAATTCGACATAAGAGACTTCTCCTGAAATCTCATAAAAAGAACTCATTTCCATCAGTCCAAGAAAAGGCGTAAAGGTACATATATTTCTGGAATACGCTTTATTGGCCAATTCCAAAAAACGTTTCTTTAATAATTCTTCTTCATGATTCATAATTTAGTAAAATCCTCCTAAATAGTCACTTGGTTTGACAGAAGCAGACAGTAGCTGCCATCTGACATGAACCCTTAAAAAATGTGTAAAAAACATTACAAATAGAATAACACATTTTAATCATGATTAACAGAAAAAACAGAATATAATTTAAAAACAATAAATTAACAAATCCCCTAAAAAGTATGGTAAAATATGTGCTGAGGTGATGATTATGATTTTATTAATGATACTAATCTATTTATGGTGCATAAAGCCAAATAAACTAACAAAAGAAAGAAGAAAGAAAATGCAGACGTATATCAGCCATTATATTGCACACAGAGGATTGTTTGATTCGAATCTTTCCATTCCTGAAAACTCGATTCCGGCATTTAAAAGGGCAGTGGAACATGGATTTGGAATCGAACTTGATGTGAGGCTGACAAAAGACAGACAACTGGTTGTATTTCATGATGCGACTCTATTAAGAATGTGTGGTGTTAATAAAAAAGTTGCGGATTTGACATATGAAGAATTAAAACAATATAGGCTGGAACATACAAATCATGGGATACCGGCTTTAAAAGAAGTATTAAATGTGATTGATCAAAAAGTTCCTGTAGTGATAGAAATAAAAGCAGAAAAAAACTCTGCGTTAACGGCAAAAATACTTGATCAACAATTAAAGGCGAGGCATTATAATAGCAATTTTTGTATCGAATCATTTAAACCGTTTGCATTAAAATGGTACAGAGATCACAGACCGGAAATTATCAGAGGGCAGCTGGTATCAGATTATATAAAAAACAGAAAAAACAGAAGTCTGTTTGTCAGTCTCATTTTAAACGGATTACTTTTGAATGTGTTTTCCAGACCGGATTTTATCGCATACAATTATAAGTGTGCTAATAAAGAGAAGTACAGGATCATGAGAAAACTATTTCAGTTTATCAGTGCGGGGTGGACATTCAAGAGTGAAGAAGAATTAAAACGTGTCAGGAACATATTTGAGATAATTATTTTTGATGGGTTTATTCCGTCGAATCAAAAGGCAAAAGGAAAAATGGAATTGATAAATAAGCATTAAATGTGATAATTCTATTGAAAGAGTTTAAAATATACTTTATAATCATCTAATGAATTGATAACAAAAAATATAATGAAAGAGGTAGTTTATGAACATAGAGAAGCATTCATCATATACTTTACAGGAGAAAAGGGAGCTAAAGGATATCGATTCCATAGGATATGTATTAAAACACAATCAGTCAGGGGCAAGGCTGATCTTAATTGAAAATGATGACAACAATAAAACCTTTTCCGTTGGATTTCGCACCCCTCCTGCGGATGATACAGGAGTAGCACACATTACAGAGCATAGTGTTTTGTGTGGTTCAAAGAAGTTTCCGGTGAAAGATCCGTTTATGGAATTGGTAAAAGGATCACTTAACACGTTCTTAAATGCCATGACATATCCGGACAAGACTGTATATCCTGTCGCAAGTACAAATGATAAGGATTTTAAAAATCTTGTAGACGTGTATATGGATGCGGTATTTCATCCCAATATTTATTCCAGGCCTGAGATTTTTTATCAGGAGGGAGTTACACTGAATCTTGATTCAGAAGAAGCAGAATTAAAGTATAATGGTGTGGTTTACAATGAGATGAAGGGAGCGTTTTCATCCCCTGATGATGTTCTTGACAGAGTGATATCACAGTCGCTTTATCCGGATACATGCTATGGCGTGGAATCCGGTGGTAATCCGGATTTTATTCCTGACCTGACTTATGAGAAGTTTATCGATTTTCATAAGAGATATTATCATCCATCCAACAGTTATATTTATATTTATGGTGATATCGATATGGACGAGATGCTTGAATGGATGGATCGTGAATACTTAAGTCAATATGATTATAATCCGGTTGATTCAGAAATCTGCTTGCAGACAGCTTTTGACAGCATGGTTAAGGTGCGGGAAGAATACCCGATTTCAGAATCGGAAGATACTAGTGATAATACGTATTTATCATATAATTTTGTGGTAGGAGATATTCTCGATAAAGAGTTGTATCTTGCCATGCAGGTACTTGAATATGCGATTATTTCCATGCCGGGAGCTCCAATCAAACAGGCACTTCTTGACAAGGAAATTGGCAAGGATATACAGGGACGGTATAATAATTATATCAGGCAGCCATATTTTAATTTTACTGCGAAAAATGCAAACGAAGAAGACCAGGATGAGTTTGTTAAGACAATCAATGAAACACTTCAGAAATTAGTAAGTGATGGCGTGGATAAAGCTTCGCTTCTTGCTGCTTTGAATAATTATGAGTTCCAGTACAGGGAAAATGATTTTGGGTCTTATCCGAAAGGATTGATGTACAGTTTTGAAATATTTGACAGCTGGCTATATGATGATACCGACCCATTCAGACATTTAGAGCAGAATGAGCAGTTTGCATTTTTAAGGAAAATGTTAGAGACAGATTATTTTGAAAAACTGATACAAAAGTATTTTATTGATAATCAACATCGTTCAATCGTAGTGGTTGCACCTGTGAAAGGACTTACAACCATCAAAGACCGTGAATTAAAAGAAAAGTTAGAAGGTATCAAGTCAGGTATGACACCGGAAGAAATTAAGAAACTGGTGGAACGTACAAAGAATTTGAAAGCTTATCAGGAAACACCTTCAACTAAGGAAGAATTAGATACAATACCTGTATTGAAAAGAGAAGATTTGTCAAATGAAGTGGAGCCGTTTTACAATAAGGAGACAACGATTGGAGATGTAAAAGTAGTAAGGCATGATATTTTCACAAATGGCATTGCCTATATGAATCTTATGTTTGATGTGACGGACGTCCCAAAAGAGTTATTATCCTATCTTGTGGTTCTCAAAGGGATTATGGGTTATATGGATACAAAGAATTATTCCTATAGTGAACTCAGTAATGAAATCGGGATTCATACAGGAGGATTATACCAGGAGATTAACATCTACAGAGATGTACAGGATATGGAAAAATACAGAATCCTATTTGAAGTTAAAGGAAAGGTATTTTTTGACAAGATTGAAAAAGCACTGGAACTGGTGCATGAGATTCTGTTTAACACAATTGTAGATGATGAAAAGCGTATGTATGAGATTATTTGTGAAGGAAAGTCAAATCTTCAAGGGTTCTTTATGCGCTCAGCAGATTCGGCTGCCGTTGTGAGAAATCTTTCCTATATTTCAAAAATAGGTGTTGCAAATGATTGTTTGAAAGGAATTGAAAACTATAAATTTATTGAAAATATAGAAAAAAATTTTGATTCCGTAAAAGGTGAGATTGCGGATATTCTTAAAAAACTGTTCAAGCATGTATTTCGGAAGGACAACCTCATCATCAGTTATACAGCGAATGATGAGGGGTATCAGTATTTTGAAAATGCAGCAAAAAAATTGATTCGTCAATTAGAAGAAAACAACAGTGCAAAAATGGACTTTTCGTCATACAAAAATGATTTAACTCCAATGAGTAAAAATGAAGGATTTAAGACATCCTCACAGGTTCAGTATGTAACGAGGTCAGGGAACTTTGTGAAAAAAGGATATGAATATGATGCATCCCTTAAAGTTTTAAAAATGATACTTTCCAGTGAGTTTTTATGGAAAAATATTAGAGAACAGGGCGGTGCTTATGGATGCAATTGTGTATTTGGCAAGTCTGGTGAGAGTTATTTTTCGTCTTATCGTGATCCAAATCTTGCAAGAACAAACGAAGTATTTGAAAAAGTACCTGAATATGTCAAAAAATTTGATACAGATGAGAGAAATATGACAAAGTATGTGATTGGAACAATCAGTGGAATGGATACACCTCTTACTGCTGCTGCAAAGGGAAACCGTTCCATGAGTGCATTTTTAACGAACGAAAAAATAGAGAATCTGAAAAAAGACAGAATGCAGGTTCTTTGCACAGATGCTAAAAAAATCAGAAGTCTTTGGAAACTTGTTGCATCAGTGTTTGAAGATGTGAATCTATGTGTAGTTGGAAATGAAGGAAAAATTGAAGAAGATACAGAATTATTTAAGATCACAGAGAATTTGTTTGAATGATCATAACAATGAAAGATGTTAGTTGCATACAATTCACAAAATGATTCATTAGGTAATAAACTATGGTTAGTATGCAAAATGCACAAATGTTTCATAAATTATAGGAGATGGATCCTTAGGTTGAGTTGAAAGGATGAAGAAGTGAGTATCATGGAACGAGAACGGGAAATCAAAGCACAAAAAGACCACATATTGGAACATAAAAAAGAAAACAGTATTCAGAATACAAATCAAAAATCGGGTTTTGTCACATTGATCGGAAGACCAAATGTTGGTAAATCAACCTTGATGAACCGAATGATCGGTCAGAAAATTGCCATAACATCCGACAAGCCTCAGACAACAAGAAATCGTATCCAGACTGTGTATACGGATGAGAGAGGACAAATTGTGTTTTTAGACACGCCGGGAATACACAAAGCGAAAAATAAACTTGGAACATATATGGTAAATGTTGCAGAGAGGACACTGAAAGAAGTGGATGTGATTTTGTGGCTTGTTGAGCCGACTACTTTTATCGGTGCAGGAGAGAGGCATATTATCGAACAATTGAAAAAAGTAAAGACGCCTGTTTTTTTGATCATCAATAAAGCAGACAAAGTTGAAAAAGATGAAATCTTTCAATTTATTGATGTTTACAGAAAAGAATATGATTTTACCGAAATTATCCCTTGTTCGGCGATGAAGGGAAATAATGTTGACACTGTCATTGATTTAATTTTTCAATATCTGCCTTATGGTCATGCCTATTATGATGAGGATACTGTGACAGATCAGCCAATTCGTCAGATTGCTTCAGAATTGATTAGAGAAAAGGCATTGAGATGTCTTGATGATGAGATACCTCATGGAATTGCGGTTTCGATTGATCGAATGAATTATAGAAAAAATGCGGATATCGTTGATATTGATGCAACCATCATTTGTGAGCGGGACTCTCATAAAGGAATTATCATTGGAAAAGGTGGCGTGATGCTAAAAAAAATAGGCAGTGCGGCAAGATTTGAAATTGAAAAGCTTGTGGAACAGCAGGTGAATCTGAAACTGTGGGTGAAAGTGAAAAAAGAGTGGAGAGACAGTGATTTTCTCCTGAAGAATTATGGATATGATAAGAATGATATTTCATAGAATATAGTGGTGAGATAATTGGATAATATAGTTTTGACAGGAATCGTTATGAAAGCCTCTGATGTTTCGGAATATGATAAACGACTTGTCATTCTGACAAAAGAGCGTGGTAAAATTGTGGTATTTGCCAGAGGCGCAAGAAGACCGAAGAGTCAGTTTGTGTCTGTGACAAGATTATTTACATTTGGTGAATTCACATTATATGAGGGAAGAGATGCATATACGCTGGTCAAAGCAGAGATCGAGAACTATTTTACAGAGATTTCTAATGATGTGGAAGCAATGTGTTATGGCTGCTATTTCCTTGAATTTGCAGATTATTTATCAAAAGAAAATATAGAGAGCACAGAACTTTTAAAATTAGTATATCAGACACTTAGGGCACTGTTAAACGCCAAAATTCCAAACAGGCTGGTAAAATGTATTTTTGAATTGAAATGTATGGTGATTAATGGTGAATACCCACAAGTGTTTGAATGTATCTGTTGTAACTCAAAAGAATTAAAATACTTTAGTGTGATCAAAGGGGGAACATTATGTGCTGATTGTATGGCAAAAGCAAATGATTCCATCCCGGTCCTGACTTCAACTTTATATGCTTTACAATATATTATTGCCAGGCCGGTTGAAAAACTGTATACATTTGTCTTAAAAGATGAGATTTTAATGGAATTGGAATTCATTATGAGAAGATATATCAACAGGTTCGTTGACAGAGAGTTTAAATCTCTGGGGATATTAAAATCTCTGGTGGGATAAAATAAGATGAATAAAATAGAGGTAAAATTGTACCTGATTATAAAAAAATCAAATATTTACTTTACAGATGTGTAAAACGAACTTGAAATTCATCTGTTATTGGAGTATAATATTCTCGATTTTTTATTTAGAAAGGTGAGTAATCAAATGAAAAGAGTGAAAAAATTAGTAATCTTTCTTTTACTGATTGTAATGGCTGTGGCAGTTGTGGGTTGTTCAAAGTCTAAGAAGAAAAGTACAAATCAAAAAACTGGTATAAACAAAAAGACACAAATAAAGGTTACAAATTTTGTGCTAGATTCTGACAGCACTTTTACAATCATTTATGAAGAGGATTTTGATGAAGATTATTATGATAAGAATGAGTTGGAAAGTATGATTGATTCAGAAGTCAATGAATTCAATTCCAATTATGCCCTTTCTTCCTCAAGTGGCATGTCAAAGAAAGAGCTTTTGGTTGAAAATGGTAAGGCAAAGTTGAGCCTTAAGTTTATTGATTCTCATGATTATATTGAATATGAGAAAAATTATGTAGACAGTAAGCGTAATGCAAAATTGTTCATTGGAGAATATGATGATGCTGTATCAGAAGGTTATAAGGCAGTAGGCAGATTCACTGATTTGACAGGGAACAAGATTGATGATGTGGAGAATCTGGCAAAAGGTGAAGGGATGGAAGTGTTATTTACCAATCAGGGATTTAATATGACTATCCGGGGAGAGGTAGTTGCCTTTAACGGATCAGTAGAATATGACAGTGAGTCCGGGCTTTATATTACATCTGATAAAAAAGAGAATTATATTATATATAAAAGAAATTAACTATGGGATGCGACGATAGAAAGGAAGATTAATATGCAGAATTCTGAAAAAACATTAGAAAAAATAGTGGCTCTTGCGAAATCTAGAGGATTTGTTTATCCGGGTTCAGAAATCTATGGAGGACTTGCTAATACATGGGATTATGGAAATCTTGGTGTGGAACTCAAAAATAATGTAAAAAAAGCATGGTGGAAAAAGTTTATACAGGAAAATCCTTATAACGTAGGTGTAGACTGTGCAATCCTTATGAATCCACAGACATGGGTTGCGTCCGGACATTTAGGAGGCTTTTCTGATCCTTTGATGGATTGTAAGGAATGCCATGAAAGATTCAGAGCTGACAAGATTATTGAAGACTGGGCTGATGAGAATCATTATGAATTGGAAGGTTCAGTGGACGGATGGACACAGGAACAGATGAAGTCATTTATTGATGATAAGAATATTTTGTGTCCGACATGTGGAAAACATAATTTTACAGAGATCAGACAATTCAACCTGATGTTCAAGACATTTCAGGGAGTAACAGAAGATGCAAAAAACACAGTTTACTTAAGACCGGAAACAGCTCAGGGTATTTTTGTTAACTTTAAAAATGTTCAGAGAACTTCGAGAAAAAAGGTTCCATTTGGAATAGGACAAATTGGTAAATCTTTCAGAAACGAAATTACTCCTGGTAACTTTACTTTCAGAACGAGAGAATTTGAGCAGATGGAACTTGAATTCTTCTGTAAGCCGGACACAGATCTTGAATGGTTTTCTTATTGGAGAGAGTATTGTATTAACTGGCTTAAGAATCTCGGAATGAAGGAAGATGAAATGAGAGTGAGAGATCACTCAAAAGAGGAATTGTCATTCTATAGTAAAGCAACATCAGATATAGAGTTTTTGTTCCCGTTTGGATGGGGAGAGCTTTGGGGGATTGCAGACAGAACGGATTACGATCTTACCCAGCATCAGAATACTTCAAGTGAAGATATGTCATATTTTGATGATGAGTCAAAGGAAAAATACATTCCATATGTAATTGAACCATCCCTTGGCGCTGACAGAGTAACGCTTGCATTTTTATGTGCAGCATATGATGAAGAGAATATCGGAACGGAAGAAAAACCTGATATGCGTACAGTCCTCCATTTCCATCCGGCATTAGCACCGGTTAAAATTGGTGTATTCCCATTATCTAAGAAGCTGGCAGAAGGTGCAGAAAAGATTTATACGGAGCTTTGTAAGTATTATAACTGTGAATATGATGACAGAGGAAATATTGGTAAGAGATATAGAAGACAGGATGAGATTGGAACACCATTCTGTATCACATATGATTTTGAGTCAGAGACAGATGGCTGTGTAACAGTCAGAGAAAGAGATACAATGGAGCAGGAAAGAGTGGCAATATCTGATTTGAAAGCATATTTTGAAAAAAAATTTGAATTTTAAAAAAATAGGAATCTTTTTTTGGCAAAAGGATGCAATGTTTTATAGAAAGAACAACATTCTTTTGCCTTTTTCATTGGTTAATGACACAAAATTACTAGAAAAATTGCAACTTTACTTGACATAATTGTGAAAACAGTATAAAATTTATATGTTGTATTATGTACAATGAAAATTGAATAAGGAGGTGCTCCTGTGACTACACCGATTATTATAGCAATTTCAGTTGTTGTAACTTTGGTAATAGCCGCTCCTGTTACATGGTTCGTTGCGATTAACAATCACAAGAAGAATTATGAAGCAAAAATTGGTAGTGCTGAAGAGAGAGCTCGAGAGATTATTGACGAAGCACTCAAGACAGCAGAGACGACGAAAAGGGAAGCGGTTCTCGAAGCGAAGGAAGAGTCGTTAAAGACAAAGAATGAGCTTGAGAAAGAGACTAAGGAACGCAGAGCTGAAATCCAGCGATATGAGAAGCGTGTTCTTTCGAAAGAAGAGGCTCTTGATAAAAAATCAGACCTCATTGAAAAGAAAGAGGGCTCACTGGCAAAGAAAGAAGAAGAGCTTGCTAAAATGCGTGATGATATTGCAAAGTTAAATGAGCAGCGTGTACAGGAATTAGAAA
>CACYDA010000344.1 GCA_902773095.1 uncultured Lachnospiraceae bacterium
ATTTTGAAGATTGTCACTTTTTGAGTATTTTATCAAATATCAAGTCAACTGCATTACGAGTCGCGGAGCCATACACTGTAGCGTATTCTTGTTGAAATTTAATTAGCATTGCGTTTTGCTCTTGAGAGTACCCTTCTTTAATCATTGACAAAAGCGTTTCTTCTTTTTCTGCAAAGGGTAACACCTTTCTAACATCAAAATATAAACCTCGAGTTTTTTCATATTGCTCATAATCGTATGTCCATAGAAATATCGGCTTATGCATAATACTATAATCTGTAATCAAGCCTGAATAATCTGAAATTAGAGCATCAGAAGCTATCATCAAGGGTTCAATATCTTCCCATTTTGTAACATCCACAAACCAATCCTCGTTACGAATGGGTTTCGCATTTGATTCTGGATGAGCTCTATATAATATAACATAATCATCACCCAGTAAACGATGCCATTTGAAAAAGTCAACTTCCGGCATATCAGTAGAACCCAAATGACTATACTCCCTAAATGTTGGTGCATAGAGAATGGCTTTTTCGTTATCCTTGATTCCTAATTCTTTTCTTATTGCATTTCGATATTTCTCATCATAATTTGCTAAGATGTCATTAGTTGGTGCCCCGGTCAAATACGCTTCATCCGAAGAAACAGCCAACAAACGACTCCTTATTTCTTTCTCAAATTCACTTTGAGCAAGGCAAGCATTTACCGTACTTTTTCCAGATGATTTGAAGGTGTTTTTATACTTAACATCACTACCACATTTTTTTATAGGACTACCATGTCCTGTGTACAAATAATAAGTACGATTTCCTTTATAGCTTAGGCCTCGCCCTATACTAACATTTGTCACCCAACATCTGGCTTTTAAAGAAGTGATAAAATACTTGATAGTATCAATTTTTACTTTACGTTTTATTTCGGGAAAATCATTGGGATTTACAAACCCCCACACTAATTTATAATCAGAGAACCTATTATCATTCCGCATACACTCGTAAATAGACTTAGGGCTGTCGGCGTATCTTCTTCCACCAAAGCTCACAAACAGGATTAATCGGTCATCGGTCTTGACAAACGGTCTTATGACTTTAATCAGAGCAGACCCTAACTTAAAGTATAAATTGTACAAGAATTGATATCTTTTCAATAATGATTTTAGGTTTAACTTTAGATTATTACTCATGACTCATTATTTTATATTTCAATCAAGTCTTTAGCATTATAAAAATCTTCGATAGCCTGAATAATCGCCAAAGAAGTAGACGACTGGATATAGAAACTTGGACGTCCGCTCTCAATTGCCTTAACAAACTGAACTAATTCATAACGAATACCTTCACCATCTAACTGGTAAAAATACCGCTTATTATGATTGCTATCCTCATATCGAATTTCAAAAAAGTCTGTCTTCCACCATGGTGCAGGAACATAAACATAGCCTTCCGTTCCTGAAATAATCAGTTCTCCTTCACTCTTCACACCTTTACCCACTTTAATTGAAGCAACAGCGTGATCGTAAACAAAAGCAACTTTTGTAAAGATGTCAAACTGCTTGTCCTTATCGATAAAACTCGATGTGATAGTCTTGCACTTATAATCAGGACCTAAAAGCTGAAATATCGGAAGAAGTGCTGTTGGCCCCCATGCACAGATTGTGTTCCATTTACCTTCAATATTTCTAGTATCAACGCCCTGTAAATCTTGCAAACTCGTGCAGATGGCATCAACAGATACAATCTTGCCAATTTTACCTCCTTTCAATAGCAGAATCATTCTATTATATGCCATTGAATATGCAGTTTTAATGGCATCCATCAATATTACATTCTGATGCTTTGCCAATTCACACAGCTCCTTGTATTGGATAGACGAAAGTACGATAGGTGATTCACAAAGGACATGTTTATTTTTTATTAAAGCCTGCTTTATATGTTCATAATGATGAGAAGGATGTGAAACCACATAAACTGCATCCACCTTATCAAGCAGTTCTTCATAGCTATCAGCGAGAAATCCCACATCAGGGAATTCTTTGCCGAACCTTTCCTTGTCGTCAACAAATGCTCCTGTTACCTTCAATCCATTCACAAATGAACATTCAGCAGCGTACTTACGGACACTGGCATACCTCCCCACCAGCCCCAGTCGTACTAAGTTCCTTTCAGCTCGAAGCTCCGAACTTGACACACCTTGCGTTCTGTCAAGGTAAACGACCTTGCAGTACTCCTTCAA
>CACYDA010000345.1 GCA_902773095.1 uncultured Lachnospiraceae bacterium
AAGAGGAGGGAATGTTGTGTTGCGAATAGGATGCCATTTATCATCATCGAAGGGTTTTCTTGCGATGGGAAAGACAGCGACAAAAATCGGTGCCAATACATTTCAGTTTTTTACAAGAAATCCCAGAGGTGGCTCGGTCAAACCCCTGGATTTAGAGGATGTGAATGCTTTTAATGAATATGCGAAGGAAAATGATATTGAGAGAATACTGGCTCATGCGCCATACACATTAAATGCATGTGCAAAAGATGAAGGATTGAGGGAATTTGCCATCAATACCATGAAAGAGGATTTAGAGAGACTTTCATACATACCGGGAGCCATGTACAATTTCCATCCGGGAAGTCATGTTAAGCAGGGCGTGGAAGTTGGGATTGGGTACATTGCAGAGGCACTCAATCAGGTGTTAAAAGAGGATCAGAGTACCATTGTTCTTTTGGAGACAATGGCAGGGAAAGGATCAGAGGTTGGCAGGAATTTTGAAGAATTAAGGCAAATTATTGAGAAAGTTGAATGGAATCACAAATTGGGAATCTGTATGGACACATGTCATGTTTATGATGCGGGATATGATATTGTGAATGATTTAGACCATGTACTTCAAGAGTTTGATGAGATCATCGGCCTCGAGCGATTAAAGGCCATTCATATCAATGACTCGAAGAATCCGATGGGAAGTCACAAGGATCGACATGAAAAAATCGGTGAGGGAAGTATTGGACTTGATGCGTTCGTACGGATGATCAATCATGAACATTTAAGATCTCTCCCGTTCTACCTTGAAACACCGAATGAATTGGACGGATACGAGTATGAGATTAAACTTCTTAGAAGTAAATAGAATAACAGAAGGAGAAAAACAGTATGTGGATATGGGCAGTACTTTTATTGGTGATTGCGATTCTGGCAGTCGTTGGGGTGATTTATCTGACGAGAGCATTTCACAGATTCAGTTTCATCACCAAAATCGGAGAAAAAAATAAGACAGTTTCGTGGCTTTTATCATTATTACCGACAATCTTAATCTTTGCAGTATTTATTTTGATTTCTAATGTGTATGCGGCCGTGATCGTATTTTTGCACCTGATGGTTTTCTTTCAAATTTGTGATCTCATTGGAAGATTAATCAGGAAACGAAAAGGAAGCAGCAATGCCAATGATGAAAATAGTAATAATGCCAAAACTGATGACAAAAATAGCAGAAATCAATCTTCCGGTAAATATTATGAAGGTGCGATTGCGATTATCATTACAGTGATTTATATGAGTGTTGGATGGTATAATGCTCACCATGTAAGAGAAACCGATTATTCCTTTACGACAGCAAAAAATCTTGGTATGGATTCATTAAGGGTGGTCGAGATTGCAGATTCTCATCTTGGGATTACGTTGGATGGACAAAAATTTTCGAATGAAATGAAAAGAATTCAGAAATTGAATCCTGATATTGTTGTGGTTGCGGGAGATTTTGTGGATGATGATTCCTGCAAGAAGGATATGGTTGCATCATGCAAAGCCCTGGGAGAATTAGAAACAACCTATGGTGTGTATTTTATATTTGGTAATCATGACAAGGGATATGGAAATTATCGAGATTTTACAACCCGGGATCTGAGAGAAGAACTGGAAAAGAATCATATAGTGATATTAGAGGATGAGAGTGTTTTGAGGGATGACAAGTTTTATGTGATTGGAAGGCAGGACAGAACAGAGGAAGGCAGAATGGATATGGAGGAATTGACGAAGAATCTGGATACGTCAAAGTATATGATCTTGCTGGATCATCAGCCTAATGATTATGATCATGAAGCCTCTTATGTTGATCTTGTACTTTCGGGACATACCCATGGCGGACATATTTTTCCGGCAGGTCCTTTGGGACTTTTAATGAAATTAAATGACAGAGTATATGGAACAGAGGTAAGGAAAAATACCAGATTTGTCGTGAGCTCGGGAATTTCAGGATGGGCGATTCCATTCAAGACAGGCACGTTTTCAGAGTTTGTGGTGATTGATATCAAGGAAAAATAGAAATATTTAGGTAATTATCTGATAATAAAATATAGAAAGGAAGATGTAGGATGAAAAATCAGGATACCGGCGAAAAGGCTTTCGGTCAGACAAAAGCAGAAATGTTTTGGAAAAAGAGCATGCCAATTTTTCTGTTCTTATCGATTTTTATGTTGATTGCAGGAAAATATCTGTTTTGTGCCATTGCCATGTCTGGTAAACAGGCGTTTTTAAGTGAAAAAGAAGTGGCAGGAAAGGGAATTCTTGCCATCGTATTTGCTGTACTGTTTTTGTATATGGCATTTCTTTCCATGAGCACAGAAAAAGGGGAATGGTTTTTTAGAATCGTAAGAACCCTGATTGCATTATTGCCATTAGGATTTGTGACGGAAATCATCTGTCTGTTCTATCCGCGAATGATGGATATGAGCGGAGTATCATCTGTAAAGAAGTGGTTTCTGATTCGGGTGATCGTCATTGTCTTAGCACTGCTGGTATTGACGGTCGTGATCTTTAGTGCAGTGTTAAACACCATCATCAGTTCAAAACATAAAGGAGTACCGGGAGCCTTGCTGATGCTGATTACTCATCCTTTGCATTTTATTTTGTTTTTGCTGATGTTTTGCGTATCGTTTTTATTATCGGGCTGGGCGCACATGGTGATTCTGTTCGTGCCAATTACTTCCATCCGATACTCATTTACAGTGAATGTGATGTTGTACCTTTTAGAAAGTATTCTCACTATGGCGGCAATGTATGCAACCATTATATTTATGAGAAAAAAAGCAAAGGTATGGGAAGCAAAGAAGGCGGAAGCAAATGAAAATAAACAGGCAGTTTTTACCAGATTTTCATTAGCAGGTCTGGTGGTGGCAGGTATTTTGCTGATCGTAAACATCATTCTTTTGTTTCCTTTGATGAAAATGGATACAAAATCACCAAAAAGGTCTGTATTGTCAGAAATTGATGAATCCATTTCAATGAGTTCAGGTGCACTGCTGGCAGGCAGATTCCTTATGTTTCAGGAAGTCAATATATTGATGTTGCCACAATGTTTGGTTTTATCAAAAATAATAAGGGAATGGTC
>CACYDA010000346.1 GCA_902773095.1 uncultured Lachnospiraceae bacterium
ATATTCATCACGTCGGAATGAAAATAATTATCTTTATGCATGTTGTTTTGTATAGATTTTAATAGTTCAGTTTTTTGCGATTTATCAATCAGGTACTTTTTTTCTATACGATCAAACACTTTATCGTTCATACATATATATTATATATGAAAACTGAATTTAAACTGAATAGTTTTAATTAGCAACTTAAGCATTTTTATGTTATACTGATTTAGTATGTTGGAACTAAAGGGTGTGTCCAAAATTTATGAGACAGCTGGTCTCAAGCACAAGGCACTCGATAAAGTATCGATTAATTTTCGTGTAAATGAATTTGTGGCAATTTTAGGACCTTCCGGATCGGGAAAGACAACCCTTCTTAATATTGTTGGCGGTTTAGACCATTACACTAAAGGTGAACTGAAAATTAATGAGGTTAGCACCAGTAATTACCGAGACAAGGATTGGGATGCTTATCGTAATCATCGCATTGGGTTTGTTTTCCAAAACTACAATTTGATTCCGCACCAAACCGTGCTTTCAAACGTGAAGCTCGCTTTGACTCTTTCTGGAATTTCTAAAAGAGAAGCAACGCGCCGTGCAAGAAAAGCTTTGGAAGATGTTGGCCTTAAAGATCAAACAAACAAAAAACCAAGTCAGTTGTCCGGTGGGCAGATGCAGCGTGTGGCAATCGCACGTGCTTTGGTAAATAACCCTGATATTTTGCTCGCTGATGAGCCAACTGGTGCACTTGATTCCGAAACTAGTGTGCAAATAATGAATTTGCTCAAAGACATAGCAAAAGATAAGTTGGTGGTGATGGTGACGCATAACCCTGACCTCGCAAAGGAATACGCTACGCGAATAGTGACATTAAAAGATGGTCGGGTTACTTCTGACTCGAACCCTTATGATGGAAAAATTCGGACTGATTTAGACACTGAAGAGGCCTTCAAGAAACAAAGAAAAACACGGATGTCGTTTTTGACTGCTCTTAATTTGTCACTAAACAACTTGCTTACCAAGAAAGGTCGGACGATTCTAGTATCTATCGCTGGTTCAATTGGAATAATTGGGATTGCTCTTATTATGGCCGTCTCGACAGGGTTTCAAAATTATATTGATAAAATTGAAGAAGATACTTTGACTTCATATCCTCTTGCTTTAATGAAAGAGTCGGCTGATATTACGGGTATACTTCTCAGCATTACTGGTAGTAGCACAGAAAAACCTGAGGAAGGTAAGCTTCATGAAAACCAAATACTGACTTCTACGCTTGGTACGGTATCAAATAATGACCTAATGAGCTTTCGGGATTATTTTGATAAACATTATGATGAAGTAAAAGACGATATTAGATTAATTGAAAACATATATAATATTGATCCTTTAATTTATACTATTGATGCGACAAACACTTTGGCGAAAATTAACCCCACTAATATGTTTAGTTCATTAATTGGCGACACATCACTACTTTCTACTTATTCTTCGATGACTTCTATTTTTAAACAAATGGAAAGGGAGAACCTTCAAGAAGATACACAATTACTTGCTGGGAGATATCCTGAAAAATACAATGAAATGATGGTTATTCTAGCAAACCCTGGTGAAATTTCAGAACTTTTAACATATTCTCTTGGTTTTCATGACACAGGCGAGCTTGATGTTATTATGTCCAAAATACTAAGCGGTGAAAAGGTGGACACTAAAAAAGAGCCGTTGGTTTTAACTTATGACGATCTACTGAATGTCGACCTTAGATTGATGCCGGCAACCGATACTTACAAATACAATGCAAAATACAATGTTTATGAAGATATGAGTAGCGATAAGGACTACATGATGCATCTATATGAAGAAGGTGCCGATAGACTGAAAATTGTTGGTGTCGGGACAATGAATGATGGCGTTATGGCATCAGGAAGTGGGATTGTTTATTTGCCAAGCTTGATTTCTCATATTATAGAAAAATCTAGCAAGAGTGAAATAATTAAAAAGCAACTTACTAATCCAACAGTAGATGTCTTTTCAAATACCAAATTTGGTGAGGAAGGGAATGATTTTAATTTTCAATTTTCGGATCTAGTTTCGATTGATGAGAACAAACTGGCTCAAGCTTTTGGCGTAAAACTAGACCAAAATGCAATCACCACCGCAATGACAAATTACATGAATGATATTTTGAGTGAGGTAACGGCAGATATTTCGCCAGTTGAACAAGAGCTAAACGACAAACTCGGTGCTTCAAAAAATGAGTTTATGCCATTTATTGCAAATAAAATGCAAGAAGAGGGTTTTGACATGAACAAAATGGAAGAATACATCGATGAGTACATGAGTTCGCAAGACTTTTCAGATTTAGAAGAAAAATACGAGCTTCCGGAATCTGAGAATTTTAGTTTTCGCACTATATTTACTGGTCTTTTGAAGGCCTCACTTGCCAATACACCCGAAACTGATTTAGCAGTTGAACAGACTATGAAATCATTGGCAATTACTCTAACAGAAATCAATATGAAAAAGGAAATTGCTTCTGGAATAATGGGGTTGACTTCATATCTCACGGATAGTTTTTCTAATGCTTTCAATGTCGACAAAGATGCAATCATCGGCGCATTCAAATTGAATTTCACTGAAGAAGAGCTATCTCGTGTAGTACGTGCAATGTTTACTAAGAAAAAATCTTCACTTTCTAACAATTTATCAATCTTAGGGTACCAAGATATTGATGATCCGATGGAAATTGCAGTTTATTTCACGAGTTTTGATGGGAAAACTCATTTCATGAAATTCTTGGACCATTATAATGATTTGATGCGATCTTACAACCAAGAAGACAAAGTGATTGACTATACTGACGCAACTGGAATTCTAATGTCTTCAGTAAAAACAATTGTTGATGCGGTGTCATATGTATTGATTGCATTTGTGTCAATTTCACTTGTTGTTTCTTCAATCATGATTGGGATTATTACTTATATTTCTGTGTACGAAAGAACCAAGGAAATTGGTATTTTGCGCGCAATTGGAGCAAGTAAACATAATATCTCCAATATTTTCAATGCAGAAACATTTATTGTTGGATTACTTGCGGGTTTGTTTGGGATTGGTATTACCTACTTATTCATCCCGATTATTAATCTTGTCTTACATCATTTTACTGGCGACATTCCTCTCAATGCGTATTTGGCGCCGACAAATGCCGTGATTTTGATAATTCTAAGTGTGGTCCTTACTTTGATTGGTGGTATTATCCCGGCACGTGCCGCAGCGAAAAAAGATCCGGTAGAGGCACTCCGAAGTGAGTAATGTAAGTGCATAAGAAAAAATTGTGTATAAAATTAGACTCCTTCGGAGTCTTCTTTGATTCTGGCTGGGGCAAATTAAGCAGGCTTTAACCATCTATAAGGAAGATATCCGACAACGGCTACGTGAGTTCAACCCTG
>CACYDA010000347.1 GCA_902773095.1 uncultured Lachnospiraceae bacterium
ACCTCCCATTCCACCTCTGCCTCCCATAGCAGGCTGTGGTATAGAATCGACCTGTGTACCATTAATAATAATCGTTCCACCATTATACTGTGCCGTTCCGTCATAATCAAAGGATGACATCTGCGCTGTAATATCAATTGTGCCATTATTCACAATAATATTTCCATTTGCATCAATGGCATCTGTATCACCCTGTCCCATGATAATAGTGAGCATTCCACCATTAATCTCAACCGTTGGTGTAGAATACGACTTGCTCTTTTGTGCGGCGTTGATTCCATCATCAGAAGCAGTAATGTTAATTGTGCCATCATTCACCTCAATATAAGTTGCTTCGATTCCTTCTGCTGCTGTAATATCAAAGGTGCCTCCGTCAATCTTTGCCATCGTCGTTGCCTGAATCGCATCACTAGCTGCCGTAAGATCAAACGTTCCACCACCGATATAAATCCATCCCACTGTATCGTCATCACTGTATTCACTGTGGAATCCATCTTTTGATGTCTTAATCGTAAAATTACCATCATAAACTGCAATGGAATCATTGGCTTCAATACTGTCTTTTGCACTTGTAATCACATAAGTTCCACCTGTAATCTTAAGATCATCTTTACCAGAAATTCCATTTCCCTTTGATGAGTTAATCGTTAATGTTCCGGTACCATTGAGTACAAGATCATCTTTTGAATATATGACTGCATCCCCAGTGGTATCGTCACCGGCAAACTCTCCCGTTACGGAAAGTGTATTGTTACTGTTCGTTGTTGTAATAAAGCATTTGTCGGCTGATACAACATAGATGGCACTATGATCACTATTCGTTATATTGACACCATCCAACACCAACTGAACCTTAGACTGTTCTTCCGCCTCTACTCTGATGATGCAATCAGTAGCAGTTCCCTGAATCACATAGATTCCTTCCTCTGTAATATCAATTGTCTCACCGTCAGCTACCACAATCGTTTTAGCGGAAGATAAATCCGGCGACTGGTCTAAGTCACGCTCTGTAAACAAATCCGATGTCTCTCCCGGTTCACTCGTCTTATGATCTGAACTATCATTTGAACTACTTTGACTAGTCGTATCTTCGCTTGTGTTTCCGATTGTTGTGTTTTTCTCGCTTGCGTCATTCTCACTTATATCATTCTCACTTGTAATTCCTTTATTGATTCCGACACTTTTTTGTTGAACATTATTAGAATCTGATGCCAAATTTATCTTTGCTGCATTACCACATGCGGTTACTGAACATGCAAGGATTCCTGCTAATAGTATTGTCATTGTCTTTTTCATCATAATCATTACCTCCATTCATATTGTTATTTTGAAGATGTCTGTATTATATCCTCTGTTTTTGGAAACTGTAAGGAAATAATTTGGAATCTTTGTGGAATTTTTCTTTTCTTATTTTCAAATTAATGATATGATGATAGTGAATTTAATTGATGTTTGTGAAACTTTGGCAGGAATGTATACTCTATGTTTCTCAAACACCTAAATAATCTAAGAAATAGGAGGATGAAAATGGAATTACTAATTGCATCACAATCATTTTTAAGCGGAATCTCGCCGGAAATGATTCCTCTGCTCCTGACATTTGCAACGCTGTTTTTTTATGTTGCTGCAGTATTATATATTGCATTTACAAGCATAACTCTCAGCTCCGGAGAAAACAGCAAACAGGGCGACAGTGGAATCCCGAAAGATTTCCGTGAACAGTTTATCAACGCTTACAACAAAGTTTTTTCAACATTCAACATGAAGCCTATGGAAGATATGCTGACTGAGTTCATGCATTATTCCACCTTGAATACGGTGAAAGTTCTTGAAAAGCTTGGCATCAAAAAAGAGGTCACCGTAAAATTCGATCCTGAATTTGACAAATATAAGGGATTGGGACTGGTCATCAAGGATGGAAAAAATGATATGGCTTTAGATGTATCGAAATGTGATTATATTGAAACCTACTCAGATGAGCGTACCAACAAAAAACTTTATCGGCGTGTCTTAAAGAAAGCAAGCTACAATATTGAATTTCTTAAGAGTAATCAGCAACTCGAATCAGATATCAAGCATTGTATGAACTGTGGAGATGTATTGACAAGAAGCGGAAATTTCTTTGATTGTAAAAGCTGCGGCGCCCATTATGATTCAGAGCTTTTAAGATGGAGTGCTTCCAATGTAACGGTGGAACCGAACAGCCAGCCTGCTTCCAATTTCATGTTCGTTTTAGTTCTCGGACTTGTCATTTTAGGTCTTGCTGAGATGATCACAAAGAACAAAGCACTCGGACTTGCCATCATCGGAATTGA
>CACYDA010000348.1 GCA_902773095.1 uncultured Lachnospiraceae bacterium
AATGGCCTCGTGTTCGTGGAATAATTCGTGAAATTGGAGAAGACCCGGGTGCAGGCATTATTCATGAAGCACTATACGATAACGAAGGCAATGAAATCTTATAACTCTGAAATGGTCTCTTAAAAGTATTACAATAGTAAAACTACCCTTGACAACTTTAGTATCGACAATCAACATTTAGCTGTTACATGCTACTAGACTGTTAGTACCGCATCCTGGCTGTTTAAGCTCCGCAAAACTGGCCGTTAGCTAACGCAATATGCACCAATTAAAAAATTCTTGACAAACATATCACGGAACGGTATTATGAACATATGTTTTTTTCGGTAGGAGGTTGATTTCAGGATGATGGATTTTCTTAACACAGAGCAGGCTCGTAGACGCTCCATAAGTTTTTTCCGTTATCAGAACGATAAGAGTGTGCAGAATCAACCTGTTCATGGATTCAGCGATAAGCTGAATACTGTACAGACTACCGACCGTCGATATGGTGTTAAGCAGGCGGAGCCCATAGATGAATTCGAGGCTGTTATCCGTTTCAAATATGATTGATGGTTGCAACTGCTCATGAAGAGGGACTTGCCGAAGATGGGTGAGTCCTTTTGTTTTCTGGAAAGTATTTGAGTGAGTGTGGTAGAATATGAAGCACAGCAAACAATGGAGTTATCTGCTTGGAGTGTTATGTGGCGAACTATTATTTGCAGCCTGCTTTTTCTTCTGCGATCATCTGCTTATAGGGATAAACTGCTTTCTCAAGAAAGCTGTAGAGTTCTTTTTGGCGGGGAATGAGAACGCGTTCCTCAGCTTGATCAGAATGGATCCTGATAAGTTTAACCTTACGGAATACGCAATTCTGTTCTTCACATTTGGATTTGCTGTATTTGGATTGAATTCCGTTCGCCAATCGTCAGCGTATAATCCTTATTCACTAGACGTCTACTTCAACGCCACTCTCTTCGGTCTGTTAATTTTATTCTTCTTCGAATTGTATTTGGGAAGCTATATCGCAAACCTTCACGCATTGCAATATACGTCGCTGTTTTTGTTGATTGTTCTCTCCATATTTTTTGATTTCTTTGTTTTTATTGGACATTCACAGAAGAACATTGAAGAGATGATGGGACACAGATTATACAAAATGTACAAGAAAGAGGGGAAGAAACGCGAGTCGGATAACGAAGACGCTTCTGGAAAAAATCATTATAGTCAGGATATATTAAAGTGGAAGGTGCTGGTGGATGAGATCGAAGTATGGAGCAAATGTATACTTGGGCCTAACAATCTGAGGGAAAAGGGGAGCAAAGCGCAGGTTAAGCATTTTGTGAAGGCGGTTTCGGCATTTGTGAAAGAATGTGAAAAGACGTCCAATACCATAAACCTGATCATGTTTGCCTTCGGATATGTTTCATTGGCTGCGGAAAACACTTTGGAGCCCCAACTGAATCGGACATTATTTTGCGATATGCTGAGCGAGTTAGGTGATAAAATTGACGAGGAGAAATGGTATTGTTTTTTAGATGGAGCCCTATTGGCCAGGATTCAAGCAATAGGGGAAGCTTGGCGCGTAGAGGAGAGGAATATTCCCAGGGATGTGATTGAAGAGATTATCTGGGATATGGACAATAGCATTCATAAGAAGCACAAAAACACGAAGGCTCCAAGCGAGGAGAAAATTTCTGAGAATCTGCTGAGGAATAGACAACGGTTTTGGTGGTCTTTGACGCTGGTGTTTGCAGCGAGAGTTGGGATAAAGAATCATAAGGATGGCCTATACGATAGACTAAAGGATAAGGAAACGAATCAAATATTTAAATGGCAGGTCGCAACGGTCTTGGATAGTTGGGGCTCTGTAAAAATGGGCCCCTACACCACAGATCTGCTGGATGATTTTTTCAAGGCAATTGCTTATCCGAATGACAGAGCTTATAATATAGCTATTATTTAAGTTGCTTTGATGAAACGGTAATGAAACAGGGAGCGAACAAGATTATGCAAGAAAAGAACATCAACCTTCAAACCGATATCATTGTGGCCGATCTGATCAAGGGATCAAAGGCAAACGAACAGAAAAAAGAAAGCAACAGTAAGGCTGAATCGTTCTTTTCTCTTGGCTATTACGATTCAATTCGGCTTCATGCCTTCGCCTCCTCCGTTGAACTTCAGAGATATGTTTCAGATATTGATATTAATACGGAACGGGTTATTCTTATTCCCGTGCAGACACAGAAGGAGGACTGCATATACACGGGTCAAAAAGTTGGGGCGATTTCTTTCTTGCTGCTGAAGGAAGAAGAGCAAAGCCTGTTCAGTGTAGCGAAAGAAATCGAGGGGAATTTAAAGGATCGACTATCATGTTTATGGAATGAGAATCAAAACATTTTAAAATGCTTTGTATGCAGCGGGGCTAGTGGAATTGCGGTGCTTATGTTTGTGGAGGACAATGACAAAATTAGCAGCACTTTACACGGATATATCGACGCATTAAAGACTGTTTTGATCAAACGGAAGGAATGTATTTATAGCTTCACCTGTCCTATTATTCCCATGGATGCACCGGAGAAAAATCAATCTATTATAGAGAATCTTCATATGTCTATATCCAGAAATATGATGACACCTGAAGAGACTTTCGCCGACAAGTTGGGAGAATTAAGAAGCAAGATTGGTGGAAAGGCGGTTGAATATGGCAATATTACAGGATCTGATGATTATTTTATTCATTGGGAAGATGTTTCCTACACAAATCTATATAATACATTGAGCTGGCTGCGAGAGTCGACAGATGACAAGAAATTCCCCTTTGATTCAACCTTTACTACTTTGCTTTTTTCTGAAGAGGTGTTTTCTGGTTGCAGCGTGCCTTTTCAAGCGGATGTGGCAGAAGTGAAAGAGGAAAGCGATAGGGAAAGGTCTTCAGAAGATGATGAATTAATTAAGCTGGTATCTGGGAAACAGGAGCTGCAGAAATACATGCAGCAATTGTCCGAATTTTTAGAGCTGCGATCATCCAAGTATACGGATTGGGTATATTGGGAATATCATGAGATCGTTTATGATTTTTGCTGTCTGCTGGTTCAAGCGATTAAGTATCATGAACATTA
>CACYDA010000349.1 GCA_902773095.1 uncultured Lachnospiraceae bacterium
CAAAACCATAGAACGATGGCAAAGAAATCGAAACCAAGGTATAACCCAAATCTTTCAGCCAAGGAAAACGCAGAAAAGATGGGGGTTGCTGTCAGCACCATTTATCACTACCTTAACGAGAAGAACATTAACCCCAAAAAGGAGAAACTTGATGCCTTGATTGCGGAAATCAAAGAAGCCATCGAAGCCAACCCCGATGCCTCGCAAAAGACCATCGCACAATTAACCCATCATGGAGTGGCCACAATCAACGTTTGTCATCGAGAATGTTGGTCTTACTGAAAAATCAAACATCGGCATTGAAAAGATGGCTCCATTGTTCAAACCATTGGTTGATAAGGAGAATGTTTATTTTACGGAAGAGTATTGGAACTATTTCAATTCTCTGAAGGACTGACCTGCTTGCCAGCTTTCACCCTTTCAAGTTCTTCATCAAGGGCGTATTCCATGTTTCTGTGAACAAAGTCCAAAGCAAAGGCTAATCCGTAATTGTCGAATAATTGTGAGACAACCTTGATGCAGTCCATTAGAGTGAGCTTATCATCATCGCTTAATCCACATTCATTAACGAGACTATTCAACGTGGCAATGCTTTCTTCAACCTCTTCCCTTGATTTCAATGGGTTGGTGGTGGTACGAAGCATTTCATATTTCTTCAAAAAATTGTTTCTGTTGTCCCAAGCATCGAGTACATCATTATCCACTTGGAATTCGTTGTTTTCTAATGGTTTTGTCATGGTTTAACTGATTGTAAATCATTATTATTCTGCTCAATATCATGGATTGATTTTACTGTTGCCCAATATTCTTTGAGGCTGTTGGCTATTGCGTTGCGGTGCTGTTGGGTAAGGTGTCTGCCTTTGAGTGAATTTGAAATCTTGCCTTTGGTCTCATCTGTTAGTTCTCTAAACTGTCTTTTGTACACTGTTTTCTTCATTGGTAATGTTTTGTAATTCAAATTATTATTCAAATTATAATGGGTATATACCAATAAATAGGCAATTAGGTAAGAAAAGTAAACTGATTTATCAGATTTTTAACCTTTTTCCCTACTATTTTTTGAGTCAAATTTCACATAGAAAAATTTTTTCGATGTAGGTACTACTTTTGGATTTTAGGCCCCCCCCCTAAAGAAAAACTGAAATTTTCAGGTAAAATTTATGAAAGCAATTGTGCGCCCGTGTTTTAAATAGGGTGGCACGGCCATTGGAGGAGGGGGATAACGCCTCCCGTAGCCCCATCCTTACCCGCCGAAAATAAAAAAATGAAAATGTTTTCGACCGATTGTTTATATGCCTCGTTTTCTATCTTTTTAGGGGAATAAAAAGACGCATTTATTTCTATAATCAGAGGCACTGAAACTATTAATAAAAACAATCGCCCCAGAGGGTATTGGGGCGATTGATAATTATTCAAAAAAATTCAATTAAATTTGGTGTATATGTTTTATGCGGTTTTCTTGATAAAATTTTCCCCGGCTTCTACTTCATCGAACATTTTACATACAAGCATATATTTAAAATACATCGTGAAAGACACATAGTTATTCGCTGACATAGAGCCATATCTGTGAAGCCCCAAGATATAAGGGTCGGGCTGATGCTCTACTTGAAGTGTCATATAGGTCTTTCTTGCTGTTTTACTTGATGCCAATTCAGATATTGGCAAATATTCACCTGTCAACGGGTCATCAATTCTTCTATTGAGACCACAACATTCAAACAATTCCTTAATTCTTTTGTTGTAGCCTCTTTGTCCACTGATGTTTCTCAAAATCTTGAAATCGAATTTGTACTTTTCAATGATTTTCATTGCCGATGGAATCAATGGAGCGTCAATGATTTTATTACTCTTTTTCTCCTTACTCGGTAGATAATGAAGATAGGGGATGCCATCATCGGTATGAACCACTCTGTCCATTGTCATCGAAGCATAATCAGCTACTCTACAACCGATGTAGCATTGTAGCAAGAAAGCATCTTTCACTTCCTCCAAATCGCTCGGAACGCTATGGTTTTGAATGGCTTTAATTTCTGATTGGGTTAAAGCTGTCATTGCTCCAATATTCTCCTTTAGGGAAAGACGTTTGTCGGCACTACTAAGGCATTTGAATGGCGATTTCCTAATCTTATCGGTATCTTCCATTTCTTTGTAATAAGCCTTCAGTCTCTTCAATGTTGATGCTACGGTTGTATCTGACCTACGTTTCTTTGGTATGTTTCTTTCATCCATTGTGTCCGAATACAACAGTGGGTGTTTGTCAACGTATGTATATTCTTCATAAAGGAACTCCCTAAAATCCATAATGTCCTTTGCGGTAAATTGTTGAGGTCGTATTGACTTCTTCTTCTTTATTATAAGAAAGCGTTCAAGTTGCCTTTGTAAAACAACATACTGCCTGTATCGAATTTCAGAAAAGCGACCATTATGACGGCATTGGTCAGCGAAATCAGCAAGTGATTTCAATAAGTCATCTTCTTCTTCCTGTTTCGGCTTTTCGGGATTTTTGATGCGATTAATTGTACTCACCAAATTTGCGCTTACCAAATCTAATCCTTCGTCAATCATTCGTCTGTATGCGACTTGGATTATTTGTTTCTCTTCCTGAATTAAATCAAATAATTCTGTGTTAAACACCGAAACCTTTCTCTTTAATTCACCTTCAGCATCAAACTTATTCATGTCTTCCAAAGTTG
>CACYDA010000350.1 GCA_902773095.1 uncultured Lachnospiraceae bacterium
TAGCCACAACCCCATCAATGATCCGGGAAACCCCATGAAATGGCTAACAAAATGGTGAATTAAGCAATGATAGTTAGCCACAACCCCCACAATGTTCTATAAAAGTAGAATTGGCTACAAACTAGTTTTAGCATGAAAGTATATTAAATGATACACATAGACAATTTCAGGGATTTGGGGTAATATAAAATCAGTATGAAAAACGTTTACAAAATGATGGTAAAAGATTGAGATAAATATAAATATAAATATAAATATGGAGCATAAACCATTACCAAGAGGGAATAAAGTTTTGGAAAAATGGAATCAGCGGTGATTATGTGGATAAGACATATCTAAAGTTTCTTTTGATAAGAAGTGTCTGGCGTGTCTTTAGCACTTAAGGCTATGGAGGTAAAAATGGATATTTGGAAGGTTCTTGAAATTGAAAAAACGAAAGATAAGAAACAGATAAAAACTGCATATAGAAATAAATTGATTCAGTGCAATCCGGAAGAAAATCAAAAGGCTTTTATGGAACTTCGGCAGGCTTATGATGAAGCAATGAGGTTTTCAGATACGGATGATGAGAATGGTGAAGGAGCAAATAGTGGGAATGGAAGAATAGTGAAACACCAATGGGACGATACACCTGTAGGAAAATGGATGGCAAAAGTGGATGAAATCTACAGAGACATGAAAAGAAGACGGAATCAGGAAGAATGGGAAAGATTGTTAGACGATGAAGTGTGTGTTGCATTAGACACCCAGGTACTTGCCAGAAATGAACTATTAAAATATCTGATGGAATACAATCATTTGCCACAGAAAATCTGGATATTACTTGATCGGAAATTCATGTTGATGGAATATAAAGAAGAATTATATGAGACTTTTCCACAAAACTATATTGACAGAGGTGTGATAGAGAATATTAAGTATAAAGATTTTGTGGACATGGAACGTTTGGAAAGTCTGGGAGGAGAGGATTACGATGAGTACATCAGATTATGTAATCGGGCATACAGTCAGATTTCAGACGGGGACATTTTGGAGGCATTGGAAAACATCAACAAGATGGAAAAACTGCAAATCTACCACCCATATCAGGATTTATGCATTGCGAGATGCCATCTGGTTAAGGAAGAATATGAAAAGGCAGAAAAGATGCTTTGTTTCCTTGTCCAAAAGTATCCTGATGACATTCATATACTGAAGTCACACGCAGTACTTTTGGTAAAAAAGAAACACTATGATGAGGCAATATACGATTATAAAAAAATACTGAAAATGGAACCAAAGTACTATGATGTATATCTGGAACTGGGAGCTGTTTATTTCCTCATTGAAGATTATGAAAATGCGAAAGAAGTATTTGACGCTGCATATGATATGCATAAAAGTAATTATGTGCAGGAACAGATTGATCAATGTATCGATGAGCTATATAAAATCCATCAGAAGAAATACTATGAAAACCCGGCTGATATAGAAAACTGTATCGAATATGCAAGAAACATGTATCAGAAATCAGAAACAGAAGCGGCAATTGATTTTCTTGAAAAGGTAACACCGGACCCAGAAAATCGTTTGGAATATGCTCATATTCTTGGATGTTGTTATATGTTCAGGGAAGAGTATGAGAAAGCATATCCTCTGATTGAGGAGTGGGTACGCAAAACCGAACAACTGACAGATGATGGGACAGAAAAGACAAGGAAAGCGATGAGAAGGCTTGTTTATGCATATATTTATTTAGGGTATACAGTTGATCAGTTATTTGATGATGCTGAAAAATCTAGAGAATATGTTGATAAAGCGATTGCAACAGGTATCAATACGATTGATGTATATGAGTTTATGGCTAGAATTGCTTATCAAAGAAAACAATATGAATATGTAATGACCGTCTGTGATGAAATTCAAGAGTTTGATAATAATTCTATGGCGGCATATGCATTCAGGGCACAGGCATTATATGAGATGGGATACGTCAGGGATGCTGTGACACAGATTGATCGCTGTATGGAATTAGAACCATATGATCTTTCCCTTCACTTAAAAAAGATTGAATATTGCATTGATCTGTCAGAGTATGAGAAAGTTGAAGAGATGCTCAGGTATCTTGAAGAAAATGGTGTGAAGAATGATAAGCTTTCTTTACTAAAAGAGCGGTGCAGATGGAAGAATGGAGATTATGAAGAAGCAAACCATAATCTATTTGAGTTAGCGTTCGGGCTTTTGAAAAAAGAAGAGGAAAAAAAGGACGATAACAGAAGAAAATTACTCTCAATGATTCATTATGAAATGGCTGCCATCAGTCTGTACAAAGAACAGGATGTTGAAAAGGCAAAGTATAATGTTGACAAATCCCTGTCAGAAAATAGTGAAAATGTGATGGCACTTTATTTAAAAGCATTTATATTATACAAAGAAGATGATTGGAAAAAATCGTTAGATTTATTTAAAAAAGTCGTAGAAGTAAAACCGTATCACCTGACTGCCTATGGTTATATTGGAGAAATATACGAAAAGAATCATCTGTTTGAGGCCGCAATAGAATATTATACAAAACAGATTGATGTTGCTGAAAATGCATACATGTATTTGAGCAGGGGCTGGTGCTATGCAGCACTTTACCGCTTTAATGAAGCGAGAAAAGATTATGAAAAGAGCATAGAATATGATGAGCGACCGGTAAGTGCATACAGGAATCTCGGAAATACATATCTGTATGATGAGATGGAAGAAAAAGCGATTGAGATGTATGAGCAGGCAATAAAAAATGACAGTGAGATAACGGAGCCTTTTATCTATAAAAATATTTGTGATGCTTATATGCGACTGGGAAAACACAAAGAAGCAGTAGAAGCAATGAAACAGTACATTCAGATAGATAAAAATCCGAAACACATTGAGGGATTGGCAATGATTTTTATGGATTTGGGAGATTATGAGAATGCACTGAAGGAGTTTTACAGATATGCCGGTTATAAGGAGCATAGATATCAAAATATTGAGAAAATATGTGAATGCATCTTTATGTCAGGCAGAGTGAGCGATGCAAGTTTTTTGGTGAAAGAAGCAAAGGAAGCCTTGGCAAATGTCAGTACACGGGATTCCATTGACAGATGGAGTGTGGAGGTTTCCTCCGTTTTTATCAGGATGCAGAAGAAAAAATATCTTGGAATGAAGCATGAGATGGGAGCATTGATCAAATACTATACAAAGTATGACATTGGGAAGGGAGACGAAGTAATCTTAATCAGGTTTCTGATGGAACTTCGTCATCATCATTATCGAAAAATCAAGTATCATATTCCACTCATGATGGAAGTAACCAATAAATTAAAGATGGAGATTGACCATACGAATGTAACATGCAGAAATGAAACACGTATCTTGTGTGAAAATGCAGTATTAAGTATGGAATATGGTAATCTGGAACAGGCGATGGAATATGTAAATCAGGCACTGAGCAGCAAAAAATGTCATACATGCCATTATTTTAAGTGTGGGAAAGCGTTTTTTATCAAAGCAGTCATATTTGAATTAATGGGAAGAAAAGAGGAAGCTTTTGGTTACTATGAACAGGCTGCAAAGACAGATGGTTCTGCTATAATGTTTCATACAGAGTATTTGAGAATGAAGTTGAATTCTTAGAATTTATAACTCAATGGAATAAAAATCCTTTACGATTTATAATACAATTGAATAAAAAAATAATTGATTACATTAGCAAATAAGGGTATAATGAATAAACACATAAATAGACAAGAGGAGGACATAATACAAAGTTATATGGATTTCAAAGAGAAAGATAATACAGAAAATACA
>CACYDA010000351.1 GCA_902773095.1 uncultured Lachnospiraceae bacterium
AAAAAAAAAAAAAAAATGAATAAAGAGATTGTAATCTATCTCATTCTTGTGGTCGCTGCCATGTTAACCGGATTTTTTGATGATTGTGCGAAGACACCTTGGGGAGAATTAAAAAAAGGTATTTTAGATTTTGTGATTGCGATCATGCTTGCAGTAACTTTCTTGAATTTCAATGAAAACACAATTCTGATTGCCAGTATAAATGAATATGTTACAATCAATAAGATTGTGTTTGGTATTCTGATCGTCATTCTTGTCTGGGCGTCCATTAATGTTACAAATTGTTCAGATGGCGTTGACGGACTTTCAGGTACCCTTACGATTATTACTTTGGGAACGATTTTTGTGATAGATTTCCTTAAGAAAATGGATCGTGATTTTTCGTATCTGATCCTTATATTTATTATCAGTATTTTAGGATATTTATGGTTCAATGCGACACCTAGCAAGATGCTCATGGGAGATGCAGGTTCGAGAGCCATGGGATTATTTATCAGTATTGCAGTATTAAAATGTGGGTCACCGATTTTGTATCTGTTAGTAGCAGGTGTATTGATTGTAGATGGAGGCCTGGGACTGATCAAGGTTTCGCTGATGAGATTTTTGAAGATCAAGATTTTACAGAATGTCAGAACACCAATTCATGATCATGTGAGAAAAGTGTGGGATTGGTCCAATACACATACCGTATACCGTTTTTCTATTATTCAGATCATCCTTTCGATGATTGCAGTGTTTTTGGTTTGGAAATGATGAGGAGAGTAGCAGATAGGAGTGAAGATTTATGATATATTATTTTTCCGGAACAGGAAATACAAAGTTTGTGGCAGATTTTTTAGCAGACCGGTTGGGTGATGAAGTTGTCTCTATGAATACGCTCATCAAAGAGAAAAAAATGATTGATGACCGTTCTCGTACACCGGTTATTTTTGCAGCTCCAATCTACGCATGGAGATATCCGCTGGTGGTGGAAAATCTGATCAAAAAAGCTAAGATCAATCGCAATAAAAATGTGTATTTTATTGCTACTTGTGAATCGCAGTATGGAAAGACGGATATCTACCTAAAAAAAATAGCAGAGAGTATTTCTGTAAATTACATGGGATTTGCGGCTTTATATATGCCAAATAATTATTTATTTGGTGGAAAGATTTCTACTCCTGAGCAGACAGAGCAGATTTTGACAGAGGCATTGCCAAAACTGGAAAAAATAGCAAAAAGGATACAGAATAATAAAAAGTTTTGTGATAAAGACAATACACCGGCAGCATTTTTGATGTCAGGAGCAATCAATACAGCCATGTACAAGTTTATGGTGAGCAGCAAGAATTTTAAGGTGTCAGATCAGTGTATTTCCTGTGGAAAATGCGAGAAAATCTGTCCAATGAATAATATTAAACTCGTAAAGGGTCAACCGGTATTTGGTGAAAATTGCACCTGGTGTTTTGGCTGTATTACCAGATGTCCTAAGAAAGCAATTGACATCAAGGGTAAAACAGAAGGAAAGAGAAGAAATGTCTGTCCGGATTATAAAGCGTGGATGATCAAAAGAAATATGTAATAATTCAATTGAAAAAAATTTTTCAGATGTTTGCAACATTATTGCATGATGAAAAGTGTTATACATGTGCGATATTTGATAAAAGGTCCCATAAGGAGGACGACCATTTAAAAAATACGAGAAAGATAAAGGAGGGATTGCAAAAAAAATTGGAATAATAGTGGTAGGTGATACCATAAGACAAGTATTGTATACAAATTTTAATGGAGGTGCTTGAACAAAATGAATTTTAATGAAAAAAGAATGAGAAGAATCGTTGGTATATTGTGTGTATTCGCACTGGTATTTACTATGTTCGATTTAGGAATGAATGAGGTGGACGCAAAGGAAGAGGAAACCTATACATATGAAGAAATTGCAGAAATGTTCCCGGATCATCACGTCTGTGATGCGATTTGGGATGCTCTGCTCTATGGGGATCAGACAGAAGTAAAGAAGTCAGACTTTGACAGAATGGAAATTCTCATGATTGATGGAGGCGAGCAGGAATTAATTGATCTGACCGGGCTGGAACATTTAAGTAGTTTGAAGAATTTGACCATTTCGCACGCTACATTGGATAGTGACTGGATTTCAAAATTGAAAGAAATTAATCTTGAAAGCCTGACATTCACTAAAGTTGCAGGTGTCAATACATTAAGTGGATTAGGAGAATATACAAAGCTAACGCAACTGACATTGAATAATATGCCGGAATTATCAAGTTTGTCCGGCATAGAGGAATGTGAAAATATTGAAATGATATCAATTGGCAGTAGCGGTTTTGAAGATGTGAGTGCGATTAAAAATTTGAAAAATCTTCGTGTTGCACGGTTAGCACATGTAAAGAATATAGATATGTCAATCTTTGAAGATCTTGACCAGCTTACAGAACTTAATCTGTTTCAGGCGCCTGGAATCACGGATATTTCATCTCTGAAAAACAAAGAAAGTTTACAGGAGCTAAATATCATGGGAACCGGTGCACTTTCTGATACGGAGAAAGCATGCGAAACATTAAGAACTTTAACAAACTTAAAAGTACTTCGTGTAGCAGGAAGTGATGTCAATGATTTGGTGATGGATGCCATCTGTGACCTGACAAATCTTGAAAGTCTTCAGATTCAGAATACGAGTATTACTGACATATCAAAAATAGTCAATTTAAAGTCGTTGAAAGAAGTGGATATTTATGAAAATATTTTTGTTGATTTTTCCTATTTCGGTGAATTGATCAAGAATGGAAGCCTGAGTAAGATTGCAGCAGATGAGCAGGTGATGATTGTAAAAAGTAATGATTATCAGTTTAAAAACTGTGTAGTAGGAACAGATGGAAATCCGGTAGTGCCTGCAGAGTCAGGATTATTTACATACAATTCTGAAGACAATACCATTACGATCAATAGTGAAAATAGAGATAATGTTGCAGTGGATAATGAAAGTGCTTATCATGGAGAAGTAAATAAGTACTATAAAAAAATATTTGGTGAGGATATGGCTGGTAAGAAATATTATGGAGTGAAGGCTTCTTATGTTGTGCCGGTGGAATCCGAATCTATTTCTAATAAAAAAGCGGTTGTGTATTATCTGGTTGAAAAAAATGAGATTATCATTACGAAGCAGCCGGAAGCCACAGAATGTAC
>CACYDA010000352.1 GCA_902773095.1 uncultured Lachnospiraceae bacterium
CCTCTTCGACTTCCTCTAAAAACAGTCAGGTATTCATTGACTGGAATTAGACAATCGGAAATATTCAATAGCCATTTTAAGTCGCTGAAAAGCGAATTATATGACACATTGAGGTTTTTCAGGCGATTCAATTCTTCGTCTGTATAATTCACCCTTTCAATAATGCTGCCATCTGTTACTTTATCCAAAATGGAAGAATTTACAATACTATCCATGTAATCAAATCTTGTGGCAATAACATCAAGATTCTTTTTCCATGTAAAAAACGATATACTTTTGTTAAAATAGACATCGTCTTTTTTTCTCATAATGAGTAGCACCGTGACTATATCGGCGTTCATAAACCACCTGCCATTTCCGCTAATGTGAATTCTAATATCATCGAAATGCTGTTTAATGGCTTCAAAAAACATGCTTCCTGCTTCTGTCCCTAAGAAAGAATTGGACAAGACAATTCCTATGTATCCGCCTTTTTTCACCAAATTGCTTAAATGAAGGGCAATGTAGTAACTAAAATCCGACCTTCTTGATAGATGATATTTTTCACTAATCCTATTGGTATAACAGACATCGTCTTCGGATATTTCCCTTGATTTTACAAAAGGCAAATTGGAAACAATTGCATCAAACAATGGCAAGTTGTATGGTTTAATCTCGCCAGTTTCAGGATTGACGATTTCAACCTCGTCTTCTGGTTGGAGTGTGAGGATGTCTCTTTGAAATACCAAACAAGGTTTGTTTATCGTGTCGTAGTTGGTCATGGCAAGATTGGCTATCTGTAACGGCAATTGAAATTTGTCACTTGCCCATGTAGTGGCCATTGCAGCTGTTGCGCCGATCTTTGTTTTCTTATAATCGATTATGAAACTCGGTATGGTTCCTGTACCGCAACAACAATCAAAACAGTGACCAGAAACATCATGAATGGTCATCCTTGACAAAATTGCAGCAAGAGGCAAAGGGGTTGGGTATTGCCCATTAACCAACCGCTTGGAGATGTTAACAGATCCTTCAAGAACTTGCTGAAGAATCCTCTGGTCAAAATCTTGAATTGGGGAATTCTTCAAAAACAGGGATAGCTCAATTAAGGAAGCCCAAGTACGAACAGGGATAAATTCATTGTATTTGAAAGCATTAAAGATGTTGAAAAAGTCGCTTTTTTGAGTGATTGCAAGGAAAACCTGATTGCCGTCCTTTGGTGTGCTATTGTAATCCAATCGGTCTATAGCAAATGCCGCCACCTGTCTTCGTTTGATTAAATGTGCAAAAATGATTCGATTTGCCCAATTGATTATAACACATTTGGCATAGGCAGCATACTTATCAACTTCATCACGTTCGTATTCCGTCTTTATGTCATTCCACCAAGTGCTTAAAAATGATTCAATTACAGAATCATGCTTTGCAGTTTCTTTAAGTTCATTAGCCACCAGCAACTTGTTCTCATTCACCAAATTTGATATAGATGTTTTGGTCAAGACATCCTTAATGCTTGTCCTTTTAATATCTCCTGAAACCAAATACTCATTGACAGAAACCAGTACGCTCTTTAATGTGTTTTCCCACTTGGTTTTGTATAGTTGGACATCATCTCTTGTCTTTATGGTTCGGTTCTGCCATTCTTGTTTTATCTCAAATTCATCTCTCGTTTTGTTATAAACATAAAGTTTGGCATAAGTAAAATTCCATATGACACAGCTGTTTAGGTTTAATGCTTTTGCTTTTCGTTGAGCGTCACTAACGAAATCGGCATCTGTAATTGAAACATCAGGCATTTTCAATTCCCATCCTTGAAGTATGCTCGACAAGTCACTATCCCCATAGAGTATAACATCTGGAAACATGCTTTGTCCGCGATATTCGCTAATTGTAGATTCGCCTCCAGCCCTTTTTATTATCAAATCGTTTTCTGATGAAAATTGGTTGATTTGGGAAATCAGTTCAATTGCCCAACTTCTTTCGTTTTTTCGAATTGTTGTCATACTTTCATCATCTTTTGGAAGTCAGCAATCAAGTTGAATTGTTTCATATCATTGGTTTTTGATGCATTGAGTTGTTTCCATACAGCACATGCTCTTTCACGAGTCTTTGCGATGTAATCAATCTTTTCTCCTTTGAATAGTTCAGTATCAGCATTTTTCTCTATCCCAACAAAATTGCGGCCTTCCATCAATGCAGCTATAAGAAAAGAGCCGCTTCCGCTTGTGTTATCAAGTACTATATCTCCCGGATTTGAATAAGTCCGAATAAAATACCGTCCTAATTCCACTGGCTTTTGTGTGGCGTGAAACACCTCGCCCTCACTTTCTGCTGTTTTGAAATAAACCACGTCTGTCGGATAACGCTTGCCGTCACTCTTTACATGGACAGATTGGAAGTCTCCATAACTGCCACTTAATTGATTCTTCCTGAACCCCTTATCGTATGGTATGCCTTCCATCATTTGAGGATGATAGGTGGGCTGTCGTCTATAAAATACACAAACATCCTCGTGCTTTCTCAAAGGCTGTTTTTTGGCATTTAG
>CACYDA010000353.1 GCA_902773095.1 uncultured Lachnospiraceae bacterium
ATTTAACTTCTGGTTATTACCTTGTTAAGGATACAACAGTAATTAATGGTAATGATGAAAATCCTGATTCTTTGAATACATATGTAATTAAAGTAACAGATGGAACTAACTTAGTTATTACAGAGAAGCGAGATGTACCTGAGTTAACAAAGACAGTTAAGCAGAACTCTACAGCTGATGCTAATTCAATATCTACTGTAGATACGCATGGAGCAGTAGCCGATTATGCAGTAGGGGATAGTATTGAGTTTAAACTGAAGGCAACTTTACCTTCAAATTATGCAGATTACAAATACTATGTATGTACATTTAAAGATGAGATGTCAGGTCTTAAATATAAAGATGGAATGAAAGTAGAAATATTTGATAACTCAAATGCTTCTAGAGGTGTTGTTAAGGCAACAGAGTATTCCGGAGTTCCAACTGCGGGAGCTAAACTTTTTAATCTTGCGATGGGTAATCTTGTCGATGGAGTAAATGTTACGAACGGTACAGTAGATAGTACAATTTATCTGGTTCCTTCAGATTATATCGTTGTAACTTATAATGCAGAATTAGATACTAATGATGTTCAGTATAATAAAGCAAATCCTAATGAGGCATCTTTATTATATTCTAGTAATCCTAATGCTGCCAATGGTGGTGATTTAGATAAAACACCAAAGAAAAAAGCGGTTGTATTTACATATAAAGTTTCACCAAAGAAAGTCGATAAATTATCAGGTGATATAATCAATAATGTAACATTCTATCTAAGAGAAAGTACAGCAGTTGACGCAAAATATGGTAAATTGATTGATGGTGTATTTGATAGCTGGGTAACAAATAAGTCGGATGCCACAGTTCTTTCTTCTGGTTCTACAGGATCATTTGACATTAAAGGTCTTGATGAAGGTACATATGCATTGGAAGAAATAGCAGCTGCATCAAATTATATTAAATTAGATCCGTTCACATTTACGATTTCAGCATATTGGGTAACGGATGCGACAGATGTATATGCATTAGATTCTACAAAGAAATTGATAACGACTTCAGATACGGCAAATACATCAACAGCGATAAATTCGGATGAGATTTTAGTTCAAAACACTCCTATATCAGCACTTCCTACAACAGGTGGAATTGGTACAACTGTTTTCTATGTTGTTGGTGGTATTATGATGGTAGCTGCGACTGTTTTACTAGTAATTAAAAAGAAAATGAGTAAGGTATAAATAGAAAATTAAACATAGGGATTTTGATAGCATTTAAGAATAACTGGGAGGCAGAAGTGAAAAAGAATTTTTCGACAATTATATTGGTACTGATTTTTATTGCTGGTCTCTCAGTTGTTCTATATCCAACAGCGAGTAATTATATTAATTATAGAAATCAAAAAAAGGCAATTGTACATTATGATTACATTATTAATCAAATGGATGATAATAAGATTGATGAATTGTACAATGCTGCTGTAGATTATAATAATAGAATGAAAAATCTAGGAAATGTTAATCAATTTAATTATAAAAAAATAGTTGGATATGAGGAAGTTCTTGATGTGTCTGGAACAGGGATTATGGGATATATAGCGATACCTAGAATAAATGTGGAACTTCCAATTTACCATGGAACTAGTGAAGGTGTACTTCAAGTTGCGGTAGGTCATATGGAAGGTTCCAGTCTTCCAGTAGGGGGAGAAAGTACTCACTGCGTGCTATCGGGACACAGAGGATTACCTAGCGCAAGATTGTTTACTGATTTGGATGAGTTAGAGGTACATGATATCTTTACCATAACAGTATTGAACAGAGTATTGACATATGAAGTTGACAAGATTATTGTTGTAGAACCAAGTGAAGTTAGTAACTTACAAATCGAAGAAGGCAAAGATTATTGTACTCTTCTGACTTGTACACCATATGGAATCAACACACACAGACTACTCGTCAGAGGAAAAAGAGTGGCAACATTAGAAGATGGTGGACAAATTTATGTTACAGCAGATGCTTATAAGATGGACACAAAGACGGTTGCTGTAATAATGGCAATTCCGCTTGCAGTTTTAATCTTAATTGGATTATTTGTTAATACAAGAGAAAATAAAAAGAAAATTGCGGGTGAGGTTCAGGCAGTGAAGCTTGAAAATGATGAGATTATCTTTATTGGTGGTACTGATGAAGATGATTATGAAACATAATAACGAACATAATACGAATATAGTAATGAATATAGTAACGAATATAATAACGTAACATAAAAACATTGAAGCAAAGATAAGGTGGAACGACTATGGTATTGAAAAAAATATATCCGGCTTTCGCTGTTGTATTGTCAGTAATGCTATTATTGATTAATAATGTGACAATATTTGC
>CACYDA010000354.1 GCA_902773095.1 uncultured Lachnospiraceae bacterium
CCGTCGAACCGGCGCTGCAGCTCGCGTCTGGCGTCTGTCACTTTGCCGCTTTTCTTGTTGCAAAATTCTTTAAGTAATGTCGCTGCCGGACGGTTGTGCCGCAGCTGTTTGTCAAATTCTTTCATATCTCTCCAGTTTATTATTAATGATAAAAATGTGTAATATCATTTATGTATTAAGGACTTACTTCAGGTATATCTAAAAAAAGTAATTTAAAGTATAATCAATTACCGCAAATTTAGTGAAAATTCTTCAATCTGCAATAAGTTTACAATTTTTTTTGATTGTCTTTTTTTCTTACTTTTTGAGACTAAATCATTATCAATTATGCATAAATTTTTTCATTTGTTAAAAAAAACAACACAAAACAATATTTTTTTTATTCATTTTTTTGCAATTAACATTTTTTTTGTAAATTTGTCGCTGATTCAGATAAAATCCTGATATTGCCGAAATGGTGCTTTTGTATGACATCTTCCGATATTCAGGAAAAGCCACGCCTAGCCAAGCTTGATAACCGTCCAATAAAATAAATAAGGTAAGGAGGGCAGGGGTGGATACCATGATAAGCCGAAAGCAAGGATTTCATGCTTTTGTATCGTTTATATAACTAATCATATCTTGAGAGTCTTTTACAAAGATTAAACCAAACTTATATTTTTTATACATTATGAAAACATTTAGACTTTGTACTTACATTTTAACAGTAATGGTGTCTGTCTTATGTCTCACGAATTGTAATAGTTGCGATGTTACACCACCCCCTCCGGACAATGGGCCGGAGTCGGACACGACCCAAACTGATTTACATTCACCCCAACCGCCAGAAAACGCTGTAATATTTATGGATATTTCTTCGAGCATGCAGGGATATCTTGACAATTCTTCTGACTCAAGATTCACAGGGGTTATTTCACAGTTTCTGAACTTACCTAAAGAAACAACTGTAAAGCTTTTTGGGGAAACAGAAAGTAAGCAGACGCTTAATAAAGAAGATTTTCAAGACCAGCTTAATAATAGAAAGATTAACTGGGCCAAAGAGTCAAACTTACAGGATATGGTTAAAAGTATGATTAAATTAGTCAATACTGGTGGTAAGGATGTCAGCTTCCTTATCACCGACGGTATTCTGAGCGGCTCAAATAAGCAAATAGCTGATTCGCCAGACAGAGCTTACAATCTCAAGAATAAAGAAGTAATGCAGGGTAATTTGGAGTCTGCTTTCAATGATACAAAGAATAATCCATTAAGTGCGCTTATCATTCAGTATGTCAGCAGATTTACTGGGAACTACAGTTGTTATAATAATGCACAATTACCAATCAAAGACAAGGAGCGTCCCTTTTATATTGTCGTGATTGGCAAATGGAGTCCGGTAAAATATATAGAAAACATGCTGATTGAAAAGAAAAAAGAACACAAACAAAGTACGCCATATAATCAAATAGTAATGTTTGGAGACAATGAGTCTTTACGGAATGTAGCCTTCACGCAACGCAAAGGATTGAAATTAGATAAGAATAAAAAATATATAATTAATAACAACAATGAAAATGTGATATTAAGTTCTGATATTAGCACCCTGCCTGAATATATGCAGTCGGTTGATTATTTCTCGAAGAATTTGGAGTTAAAAATAGAATACCCAAATTCTTCAGCACAAACATTGGAAAAAGAGAATTATGAGCTGTCAACCGACACCAAAGATGGAAAAGCAAGGCTTTATCTTGAAATAACAGATCCCGATGTGTTAAGGAAAAGCACATTGCATATCATAATCAAAAACATTTTACCAGAATGGATAACGGAAATATCTGACGATAATGATTTAGACATATTATCAAATCCGGTAAAAATGAAAAAGACTTTTAACTTTAAATATTTTGCTAACGGATTCAGAGGCTTAAACACAAGCGATGAACTTTTAAATCAAAAGATAAATTTCAAATAATCATTCATTATTAACCAATTAAATTAAAAACTATGCAATTTTCTGACATTTACAGCTGGTGTACTTCATTAGGTGACTGTCTTACCAACGGAGGTGAAAATCAAGACTTCACCGATTATTACACTGATTATTTTAATGAGACATCTGTATGTAGCAACATTTTCTGGATTGGACTTGGCATTGCCGCAGTTTTGGCCTTGATTTTTTATTTCGGCATCTGTAATTTTTGTTTTTCTCTCTCTAAACGATGGATGTGGCTTTGTGTGCTGGTGATTACTTTTGCTGCTACACTCTTTACCACAATGAAGATGGTATGCGGAACTTATACTGATGATGGAGAAACTTCAACTGGTATTTTCAAATCTGCATACAATACCACCGATAGAAAATTAGATGAGAGTACTGATCCTGATGCACGAAAAGAGGTTAACCTCATTAGTAAAAGTTTCATGGAGATGTTTTCCTCGGAAGACAACTCTGAGACGATGTCCAGTCTGCCACTGGAATTAGGACTGGTCAATGGTGGATATGCACTTCTCGGATTCATTATCCTTTCTTTTGTGGCTAAACGTTTTACAAAACATGGTTCTTCTATTCCTTTATAAAATTTTACAGACATGAAACTATATTTATTTGCTATTGGTGGCACAGGGGCACGGGTGGTTCGCTCCCTTACCATGATGCTTGCATCTGGAGTCGATGGATTGGACAGCTCTGTGGAGATCGTTCCTATCATTTTGGATTATGACGTGTCGAACGGTGACAAGACAAGGGCGGTCAATGCTTTGAACTGTTATACAAACATTCATTCTGCATTATATCCGGATGTGAGAAGTGGCGTGAAATACGATGATCATTTTTTCATGACAAGGATTACACCGCTCAGCCAAGTGGGAAGACACGACGCAGGGGGGCAGCTTAAAGACTTTGAATTCAACTTCGGGCCTGCTGGCACGTCGGTCAAGTATTGTGATTACCTGAGAATGCATGACATGAACACGAATCCCCAACTCAGAATCACCGAAAGCCTGCTATATTCATTCTATGATGATTCAGCATCAGATGACAAGAATGCCGAACTCAACCTTGACATGTTCAAAGGATTCAAGGGAAATCCGAACATCGGAGCAGTCGTATTTCATGATATCAAGGATACACCTGAATTCCGACAGATTGAGCAGACTTATAATCCGAATGAGGATTCATTTTTTATCATAAGCTCTATTTTTGGAGGTACAGGAGCTGCTGGATTCCCTGAAATAGTAAATGCCATTCGCCGTTCTGAAACAGGTTCGGTTGGACAGGCTAAAATAGGTACGGCATTAGTCCTTCCCTATTTCGACCTCCAGCCGTTCAATCCGCAAAACGGAGATACCGGAGCCATCGATGCCACCACCTTCAATGCGAAAACCAAAGCTGCATTAAGTTATTATGCCCACAGGAATGGCATCAACGACAATGTCAATGCCATGTATTACATTGGAGATGAGAATCATGACTCTTATCAATACAACGAAGGTGAGGATCGGCAGAAAAATGCGGCACACGTGGTTGAGTTTGTTGCAGCAACGGCAGTCATTGATTTTCTGAAAAGAAATAATCCAAGCCCCAAAAGCGCATTGGAATTCAGCATCAAAGACGATAAGACTGGTGCAAGTATTCAACTTACCGACTTCTACCAACAGACTGATGATTTAGTGATTGATAGTTTGTCGGCATTTGCCATTGCCATGAAATACTACCGTGATGTTGTATGTGGCGACCGTAAAGAAGTCAGCCATACTACGGCTTATTATAATAGGTTTAATTTTGGAAGCAACTTGAAAAAAGGGGTATATGCGATGATTGATGATTTTCTACTGACAAGTACTATCGGAACACCTGAAGACAAATGGGGATTCTACAGGTGGCTCGATGAGCTGCAGGCTCATTATCATAAGCTGACACCCTACAATATGGACAAATCTAAAGAACTGAAGGAAATCTTGGCTCACAAAATAATTAAAGGTGGGTTTTTTGGTGGAAATCCAATGAGTGATGATAAAATTTCAGAAGAGATTAATAATCAAACAACAAATAAGCCAGCCTATACAGAACAATTGTTCTTTAAAGTATTAAAAGATATTTCAAACAACAAATATAATAGCATAAAATAATCATAATTATGGCATCATACGCTTTTAGAATTCATAACCCCAGATATCCTGGCGACAGAGCTCCCTTTCCACCTGCAAATATGCAGGGATGGACAGTCACTGAGCATATAGAGGGGAGTCTGCTGTCGAATATTCCTGTTGGACTTAACAACAATAAGATGGGAACTTCCATTCCTTCCATCTTTGCACGAATTTTTTTGTTCGAGAGTGCTTTTCAGACGTTGAAAGGAGAACATATCACAAAGCTCAGGCAAAACAATACAGACACACAGCTAGTGTCGGAATGTCTCGACTTGATAGAGTTTGTCTATCAGCA